>NZ_PIZH01000548.1 GCF_002835825.1 Methanoregula sp.
CCTTGACACTGCCGGCGACGCCGGTGACCTGCATCGGGATCGAGTGGGCTGCATCGCAGCCGCATTCCCAGCTGCCACAGCCACGGCGGACCTTGACAAGGTTCATCTTTGCCTTGACAATCGCCTTCTTGATGGCATCGCCGACTTGGACGTCCTTGCCCTGGCCAAAGCCGATGTACCCGTTGCGGTTTCCAACGATGACAACGGCGCGGAACTGGACACGGCGGCCGGAGTCGGTCATGCGCTGCATCATGGAGATGTCGAGGACCTGGTCCTCGAGGTCGGGGAGGAAATAGTCAACGATCTGGGGTTCCTTGATGGGCCTTCCGCTCTCAAGGACCTGATCGATGCTTTTTATCTCGCCTGCGGCAACGAGCTTGCCAAGACCGGTGACCGGGTGCCATTCTTCTCGTTCGTATGCCATGTTATGCCATCTCCTTCTTTATGGCGGCTGCCACCTGTTCAACAACCGCAACGATGTCACCGGCATTCTTGTTGTATGCCGCGATGTGCGCACCCTTGAGGCGATCTTCCGAGGGGAGGATCTCCTCACCGTAGGGGATGTCGAGACCGGCGTCCACAGCACCCTTCAGGGCTGCAAAGACGCGGGCGCCCGGGGTTGCCCGGTTGAGCCCGATGTCGAGAATCGCGCTGTCCTGCTGGGCCTTCTTTGCCTTGACGGCAAAGAGCATGCCCGTGAGGTATGCCGCGGGGGTGTTCGAGGTCGATCCCTTGTATCCGTATTGCTCGAGTTCTTTCGAGTTTGCAGCTACGAGGGTACGGTCGCCGTCCATCTCAGCCGTGACGAGCTGCACGATGATGTGCCGGTTTGTCTTCCTGACGACCATCCTGGGTACGTCTGCAACGACAAGCCGCGTCCGCTGGTAGTAATCGGTTTTGCCTTCCCGCCGTCTCCGGAAGGGGACAAAATACCGTGATCCTGTTGCCATGTTACTTCATCCTCCCTGAGAGGATCTCCATCTGCGCCTTCATGTGCGCAACGCTCCTGAACTGTCCGCCTGCCGCTTTCCGGTAAAGGATACGGTACATGTGCCGGTCGATTGTACCGGCTGCGCGGAGTTCAACGAGCACTTTCCTGATCGCGCGGATCTTCTGGACCCATGCGGTCTTGCTGGGATTGCGGGCTCCCGCTGCACCCTTTCTCCTGCCTGCGCCTTTCCGGTGGCCGTAGGATCGCTGGGCGATCCGTGCGCGTGCCCGGCCGCGGCTGACACCCTTCTTCTGGCGTGCCTTGATGACGCCCTCGGTGATGAGGCCCTTTAAGTCCTCGCGCGAGATGGCGTTCTCGATATCAGAGATGCGGGCCGGGTCGAACCAGACTCGGTTGACACCGCACTTCAGGATCGCCGCTGCAACGCG
>NZ_PIZH01000549.1 GCF_002835825.1 Methanoregula sp.
AGCGAGTACAACGGGAAAAAGTATTACTTCTGCGCCCCGGGCTGCAAGAAGAAGTTTGACGCTGACCCGGCAAAGTACGCTGCGTAATCCGGGCTTTCTCATCCGCGCGATTGCGGATAGTCCCCCGTATTTTCTTTTTTGTTGTTCTGACCCGGCGAATCCCGGGAGAGAAGTGCCCGGCAACAGGTTCCCCAAACTGGTGACCAGCGGGATGCCAGGCAGGGATGGTGACGTGGCATTTCCTTGCAAGAGTTTATCGTTTTTTTCGCCGGGATGTGTATATTATAAATGCACTGGTACGAACAATTGTAATAACCACAGATCCTTGGGACGGCGTTCGGATCCGCCCCGGTGATTATCCCATGAAAACCGAGATGCCCTTATCCAAGCCTATCCGGCGGATCCTTGTCCATACCGAAGAGATGCTCGACACCGAAGTGTCGCTCCTGCGCCAGCCCGAAGCCGAACCCGGGGGCACGCTTGTCGACAAGTATACCTACGATATCGATTCCAATGTCATCATCTTCCCGGCGCAGTATGTCGGGCTCCTGAAAGACTTCGTCATCGCCAAGCACTGCACGCATCTCTTAATTAAGGGCGCAGCGGCAAAGAAGGGCGATTACAAGGTCTGCTCCTATACCGCCGATTCGGTCTTTTCCGGCATGCGGCAAATCTACTTCGATGCCCTAAAGGACGAGGCAAAAAAGGAGAACAAGCTCCCGGTCCAGAAACTCCTCCAGATGCTCTTCATCCTCTTCTCGCACTTCAACGACGACATCAACGAGATCCCGTGGAACGCGATCATCAACGCGGACGTGTATCACCGGATGACGAAGATACGAAAGACCCAGCTCTACCACATCATGAAAGAGAGCAAGAACGACATGGACGAGATGATGGAGCAGGAGTCCATTGTCCCGCGCCGGTATTTCGTCCTCAACAAAGCGATGTTCTATGCCCGCGACATGTATCTTGCAAAGACGCTTCCGGCAGACGAGCTGATGCCGGTCTTAAACATCCCCCAGATGAAGAAGTTCAACCACCTCGAGGTCAAGGAGATGCTGACCACCCGGTGGACGCACACGGCATGGTACCAGTCCAAGGTCTTTGGCGACAACATGCTCTCCATCATCGAAAAGCCGCTGGGGCCGGTGAACTGGAAGGAAGAACCCACGCTCGATTATTACTATGACCTGTACAAGGTCGGGAAACTCTTGACCGACAACCTGATCGGGTACATGACCATGCGGGACTGGTTTGTCTGGGAGCCCCCTAAACACCTGCTCGATGCCCACGACCACAAGGCAGAGTACGAGAAGGATGCACTGAAACGGATCTTCGGGGATCTCATCACCGATACGCTGGAGGGATCATAAT
>NZ_PIZH01000550.1 GCF_002835825.1 Methanoregula sp.
GGACGGGGACAGGTGTCGTGCAGTGCAAGGGACCGGTGGGGAGGGGCGGGAGAGTCATAATGGCGTTCCATGAAGACGAGGCTCATTGCATGAAAATACCATGCCTGAGCAATATCGGGATCGAGCGCATGGAACCGGGCAAACGATGCTTCTGCCTCCGCGTACCTTCCGAGGCGGTACAGGGCCTTCGACCGCCATAAAAGGACCTGCTTGTTCTTCGACTGCTTCTTTAAGGCCCGGCCCAACGCCTCGACTGCCTCTTTGTTCCTGCCGAGACGGTACAGGGAGTATCCTTTGCAGGCAAGAACATCGGGGGCTGCCGGATCCCCTTCGAGAGCCCGGTCGAGTGCAACGATAGCATCCTCGAACCTTCCGGTCCGGGTCAGGGCTATCCCCCGGCCCCGGTGAGCCCGCTCAAGACCGGCATCGATGGCGAGTGCAGCATCGAATGCACCGATTGCATCCTCGTACCGTTTGATGAGGAGGAGGGCATCGCCCTTATAGATGAGGACACGGTCGCTCTTTGGCTCGCGCTCAATGGACCGGTCGAGCGATGTGACCGCCTCGTCATACCGTTCGAGCCGGAAGAGGCAGAACCCCGCTTCGGCATGGACACGCGCTGTATCCAGGCCAAGAGCGATGCACCGGTTGAAGACCTCGAGAGCCTCACCGGTACGGTCGAGCTGCTCGAGCGCGAGGCCCTTGTCAAAGAGTACGGTGACTGTATCGGGCCGGATAGCAAGGAAGCCGTCGTATGCCTCGATGGCCTGCCCGAACATCTCCAGTTCGATCAGGGCTTTTGCCTTCTCCTGCCATGCCTCGGCGTTCTCCGGGTTCAGCCCGATGGTGCGGGAGAACGACTCGGTCGCGTCTTCGAACTGGCGCGTGAGCATCTGCGCAAAGCCACGGTACAGGAACGCCCGTTCGCAGTCGGACTGGATGCGATTGACCTGTGCATATGCGGCAATGGCCTCATGGTAACGTCCCAGGTGATCGCAGGCCCGGGCCTGCCCGTACATTGCCACAAGATCCCCGGGCACCATCTCAAGGACCGTGCCAAACGCGGCAGCGGCGTCGATGTACCGTCCGAGTGCAGAGAGGGCCCGGCCGTGCTCCCGGAATGCGTCGGCAAAGTCCGGCATCAGCCGGGTGGCCTCGTCAAGGGCGGCGGCCGACTCAGGCATCTTCCGGGTCCGGAAGAGGGCGATACCTTTGTAATAATGGGCCTCCCCGAAGTCCTTTGAGAGAGCGATCGCCCGGTCGAATGCCGCGACCGCTGCGTCGTCCTCGCCAAGGCTCATGTGGGACCTGCCGAGGTAGAACCAGGTATGCGCATTGGTTTCGTCAACCTCGATAGCTTTTGTATACGAGAGCAC
>NZ_PIZH01000027.1 GCF_002835825.1 Methanoregula sp.
TTAGTCAAACGTCTATTTGTCGTCGTGCACCTGCTCTAACAAGCCGAGCCGGCAACCTGGTATCCCTTCCACACCTACCTAGCTTCACCACGTCAGTTCCAGGGTTGTATGCTACTACCTTGTAGATGGTTATTGTCATCACTGTCTTCAACACACCGGATTCCGACCCCGCAATGAAGATGAAGATTCTCCACGAGGCCCTGGAGACATCGCAATACGTGATCATCTCCAAAAAATATCCCTGTACGGTGCTACTGGAAGACTTCCCATTTTACAAACGCATACGGGCAAAGGGATATGTTAACGATCTCCGGCTGGAGTTTGAGTTCAAGTCAGAGGTCACCCGTCGGGCCTGGGCTGAGTTTAAAAAAGTGGGCATCCGGCCGCCCGCGTTCGTCCCTCCATCGGGAGATCCTGCCCACGCACCTGGAGAGGCAGACGCATAATCCTTTTTCGTTTTCTCAGGATTGTGTGGTCAGGTACCTGCCGGCAGGTCCTGGCTCTTCCCTTTGATCCCTACAACCCGAACACCTGCATTCCCCAGAACAGGAAAAGGATCATGACCGCTACACCCGCAACAACCACAACCGGCCGGATCCCGAGCAGTTCCGGCACAGTCTCGGCCGGGAAAGCGCCGCGGTTTAGGATGGTGCTTGCGAGGACCGGGTAAAGGCGGGCAAATATCCCGGCCCCGATTGCGATCCCGACAACGCCAGAGAGCGCGTCCAGAGCCCCGGTCCCTACAGCCCCTGCGGCTGTGCCGGGACAGTACCCGAGCAGGGCGAACCCTGCCCCGAAGATGAGGCCGCCGATCACCGTAGCACCCACAGACCCCATCCGGCAGTGAAGCCGCACCACCCCCGCTGACTTCATGACATAGATCCCGATCATCCCGACCAGCACGGCCGAGAGCATCACCTTGATAACTGTGAAATCGGTGAGGAGGAGCTGGCCGATGATCACGTTGTAGTTCGTCACCCCGGATTTCTGGAGCAGGAACCCGAATGCGATGCCGGTAAGGAGGCCGAGAAGCAGCTGGGCCTTATTGTTTTTCCTGAGGGTATCAATAGACATCATCTCACCTCAGGGGAACCGGAACCCGAACAGCAGCCCCGCGACAAGGATGCCCCCGACAAAAAAGCAGGCTGCCGCAACCCAGCTTGAGAGGGCGAGCTGGAGTGTCCCCGAGATGCCGTGCCCGGAAGTGCAGCCGCCGGCCCAGCGTGCACCAAGGCCGACGAGGATCCCCCCGATGAGAGCGACGGTAAGCCGGAAGCCTGCATCCGGGCCGACAGCCGCAGCAAAGAACGATGGGACCGCCACGACCGCAAACGTCCCGGACAGGTATGACGAGAGGAATGCCCCCATCACGACACCAATGATAAGCATCCAGGACCAGTTAATGCCGGGGATGAACTTCTGGTAATATGGCATCTCCCGTGCCTTCCCGCCTGAGAGCCCCGCCTCGACCATCCCTGCGGTACTTGAGAATCCCGTGGAGCATCCGAGGGGGTGGTCGGAGAGCAAAAACGCCGTCCAGATCAGGACCCCTATTCCTGCGCCGGCAAGGTACGGCGACCAGGTTACCATGGTGAACCATTCGATCATACTATCCCTGCATGCAACGATGCATTCCCTCAAGATATACCCTTTCACCCTGACATACGTCCCAGCGCCTTCTGCCATCAACGAACAATTCTTAACCGGTAACGGACAAGTATCCATTCAGCAATGAAACAGATTTCGTTCCGGTTCCGGGTTTACATCATGGTCCTCCTCACCGTGGTCTGCCTGGGGACCCTCGGTATCAGCCTTGTTGAAGGGATACATCCCTTTGACGCCTTTTATTTCCTCATTGTAACCATCGCGACCGTGGGCTACGGCGATATCTATCCCGTGACCGTCCCGGGCAAGATCCTTACGCTTGCCATCATCATCACCGGGGTAGGCTGCTTTATTGGTGTGGCAGCAAACTCCATCGAATCCATGATCGATGAACGGGAACGCAGGAGCCGGCTTGAAAAACTGAACATGATCATCGGGCTCTTCTTCTCTGAGGTCGGGACGAAACTTTTGAAAATCATGAGTTCCAGCGACCCGGCCGTAGCCGGGATCCGTTCGGCGCTGGTGGTCTCAAACAACTGGACCGATGCTGATTTTTCCAAGGCACGTTCCCTGATCGAGAAGCACTCCTACACTATCGACAGCTGCGCTGTGCCCATGGACGAACTCTACCAGTTCCTCAAAGAGAAGAAGGGCTTTCTCCTGATAATTTTAGAAAATCCCCAGCTGATCGAGCACGAGAGTTTCACCCCCCTCCTCCAGGCGCTCTATCACCTGGCCGAGGAGATGATGGCAAGAGGGAATTTCTGCAGCCTCCCCTCTGCGGATTGTGCACACCTCTCCGGCGATCTCAACCGCGTGTACCGTCTCCTGATCCTGGAATGGCTCACCTATATGCAGTACCTCAAGCACAATTACCCGTACCTCTTCTCTCTTGCCATGCGGCAGAACCCCTTTGACGAGAAGGCGTCGGTCGTCATCCGCTGAAGGGAACTCCCTAAAAAGATTACTGGAGGACCGCCAGCAGGTTCTCGCAGACCGGGTGGCTGGCAAACGCCATGATTGGGCTTGAGGGGCCCGGTTCATTGCTGCCCTGTGCGATCCTCCGCAGATTCTTCTTTGACAGCCTTGGCGCGTCCGCTGCGATTTCTGTCCGGAAATCCGGTAGAGCATTCCTTACCGTTGTCGTCGCGATGTTGAATGCTGCGTTCACATCGGCATGCGCGACAAATCCGCAGTGCGGACACTCAAAGTGTTTCTTTGTCCTCCGCCCGAAGTGCCCGCAGCGGCTGCACCGCTTGGACGTGTACTCCGGATTTACGTAGATGACCGGGATTCCGCGTTCGAGCGCCCGCCGCTCCACCTGCCGCTGCAGGGAGAAGAACGAGTCGTTCTCAAAGGAGAAGACAAACGGGCCTGAATGGTCCTTGCGATGCGAATACCGGGGAGAAAAGAGCCTCTCGAACTTGATGCCGGTGCCGAGCGCCTCGGCAAAGGAGACGATCTGCCGGCAGATGGCATGGAGTGCCGACTTGAATTTTTTCCGCTCGCGGGTCTTGGCTTTCTTAAGTTTCCAGAGTTTTCCTTCCTTGTAGAGTTTTGTGCAGTTTTTTATGGAGTGCGAATGAACACAGTGGATGTTTTTCCCGAGTTTCATTACTTTCCCACTCTTCGGGTCGGCGGCAACGGCAACGTGGCCGGTAGTGTTTAAGTCAACGCCGATCCAGCGGGTCGTCAGGGATGTGGACGGATGAAATCTGATCACCTGTTATACCCAAATCTGGAGTTCAACCGCTGTACAAAACAACTCTCACTTCAGGAACATGTATGTGTCTTTTGATCCTCCTCTGTTACGTGAGAATACACATCTGTTTACGAATATAGATTTTGGTTGGAAGGGGCCGGATAGGTAAAAGAGTGATAATTCATGAAGGATTTTTTTTAAAAACGGCTGCAGGAGAACTCAATATACTCACTCTATCATTCATGCAGGTACCATGGAAAGAAGAAGAAAAAATGGGATACTCCTGATTCGTCAGATCATGACCGCGTAGGCAACAAGCGAGAGGAGGAATGCGAGGAGGAGCATCGCAAGTGAGAGCGGTGCAACAAAGACGAGCATTGCGTTGACCGTGCTTGCAAGCTGCGAGATCCGGTTGGAACCGAAGACCACGATATGCTCACAGTGGGCCGTGGACGCAGCGGTTTCAGCGGGAGAGAGATCGTCAATGGCTGCCTGGACGGCCTGCATGATGAGGGGCAGGAACTCATCCACCGGAACGTTGAGGCCCACCGGATTCTTGCCGGTGATGGTGTTTACAACGTGCGAGTCGGTGGTCATCACCTCCGCGTTGTCGGCCAGGGTGCGGACTTCCTTTAAGATAACCTCGCGGACACCGGCGGCCATGTTGTTGCCGTCGATTAAGATGTAGGCAGTTTTCTGCCCTTCCACGTCAACGAGCATCACCTGGATGCCGAGATCCCCAAACCCTTGTTCGCGGGTGTACGGGACAATGACGTGTGAAACACCGATCCGGAACCGGTGGAGCGGAGCTGCACGGCAGGCCTCCATTGCATCCATTGAGGCCCTCTGGTACTCCTGTGCCGTCAGCGTGGCAAGGAGGACCGGTGAGGAGAGATCGGTCATGCAGTTGTGCGCATCCACGACCGCGACATGGGGGAACCAGCGGTGCCCCTCGGCCATGATGGTGGATCCGATCGAGAAGTCAACATCCTCGGTCCGGTGTGGGGAGCGGGTCGTGACAAGGAGCACCGAATCCCCGAACTTCTGGCAGAGGACACTGACCGTCCCGACGGTCACGATCGAGGACCTGCCCGCTCCGGCCGAATATGCGAGAGTCGCCCGCGACTGTTTCAGGGCCGCGATCACCTTGTTGCTCTCGGACTCTGAGACGAGGTTAAAGTCATGTGTGGCGCACCCATGAGCGACCAGGGTCTCGTCCTCCATGCTCTCGTGCAGGATCTTGGGAAGGTTCCCCCCACCGATCTCGCCCATGGGGCCCGGGTGGAGATTCGGGACGGTGAACATAACCGGCTTCTTCGTTTCGCGTCGGAAGAAGAAACTCACCTGCGGAACAAAAATCTCTTCGCCGATCTCGCGGAAGAAGTCCTCCATCCCTTTTGAGCCGTCCGTCATGTGGGCGATGAACGCGTTGATGAACGCGAGACCCCGGATTCTGAATGCTTTTTTGAGCGGCCGCTCGATCATCCAGATGAGGATGGCAAAGCCCAGCCCGAAGACGATGTGGAGCACGAGCGCGAAGATGGCAAACGAGGGTGAGAAAAGGAACATCCCCGCGAGGATCCCGACTCCGCTCTGGGTGATAGCCGGAAGAACCATCCGCGGAACGCGGTAGTCCGCGATCGCGACCAGCACGAAGAGCCGGAGCCCGAAAACGAACCCGAGCGAGATGGCATAGAAGAGCGGGAGAAGCGTGATCGAAACTGCTATCGAGGCGAGCGTGATGATGACGGCAAAGACCGTGCATGCGAGCGCAAGCAAAGCCGAGCGGTTCCACGTCATGGTCTTGCCGCTCCACTCGATGATCGGCTTTGTCAGGACGAGCGCGGCGATGGCGGGGATGGTGAACGCGATGGTGCCCGAGAAGAGGAATGCCTCTGGCAGGGAGAGGAGATCGGAGAGGAGGGCCGGCACCGGGAACGCAATGAACCCTGAAGAGGGCAGGCTCAGCCATGCACGGGCGTTTGCGCCATCGATGACAAGGCCGAGGAGGATGATTAAGATGAGCGATCGCTGCCACGTAGGGGCGGTGAAGATGTACTTCGTGAGCTGCCCAAGCCGGACATCGTGGCCCTGCGACATCTACGAGAACCCCCCAAGGACAAGCTCATGCCGGTCGTTCTCTGAACGGACATCCGCAGTTGTGTAGGTGACGGGGCGGGAGAAGAACGGGGCATTGAGCGTGATGCTCTCGTACTCCCCTCCCTCCCCGGCGATATTGATCCGCCGGGTTGCGGCAACGCGCTTGAGCCGGCGGATGAGGTCGTCATCGAACCGTGCGCCAAGGAAGCTTGCGTCCAGCCCTTCAGCCGCCGTGACAATGATCCGGGCGTCCAGCCGCCCTGCCACCTCACGGAGGAGGGCTTCCGTATCCATGTGCCAGAGCGGGGTGAAGAGTGTAAGGCCAAGCTTGTCCGTGATTGCTTTCACGCGGGCGGCCTGGTACTCCGAGGCAACAGCCCCGGCCACTACGCCCTCGATGTCGAGCGCGGCAAGGCCGGCCTCGAGATCCTTAAGTTCATCCTCTTTGTTTCCTTCGGTCGCGATCTCCACGTATTCCATGCCCGCGACCTTCGCGATGACCGGCACCACGTCGAGGTTTGCCGAGTGGAACATATAGGAGTCGCGGTTCTTCGGCCGGGCGGTGACAAGGTACCGGACATCCTTCCCGCTGTCGATTGCCTTCTGGCAGGAGAGGATCGAGTCTTTTCCCCCGGATGTCAGCGCCGCCCAGCTCATTCCTCTTCTCCTAGCGTACCGGGGCCGGAAGTTCCCCGAAGTTCTTTGTATACCGCGCTTCCATGGCAGCCCGGTCCGGCAGGTGAGTCTGGCAACCCACGTGCTCGACAACATGCGATGCGGCAACCGTCCCGATCTTACAGCAGGTGAGCGGGTCGTACCCCCGCACATACGCCGAGAGGAACCCGGCACGGTATGAATCGCCGGCACCGGTGGGATCGGCAAGGGTGACCGGAACAACAGGAATAAAGTGCTCTTTCCCTTTTGTGTACAGCGTGCTGCCGTCCCCGCTCATCGTGAAGATGGCCATACCGACCCGGGCAATGAGGGCATCCCGCGTGATCCCGAGCGTTTCGCACATCTGCTTCACCTCATGCTGGTTGGCAAAGAGGATGTCTGCGTTTGAGATGATCGAATCCAGCTGCTCTTTATTGTACCAGAAGACGTCCTGCCCCGGGTCGAACGAGACGAACTCGCCCTTTTCCGCAACGCGGCAGTTGAACTCCGGGTCTGCAGTTGCCATGTGGACGAACGGGAGGGCCGGTGCCTCTGAGGTATGGAACGCCCGGGACGCACCCCATTCAAAGAAGGTCATCTGGTCACCGGTTTCATCCGTGAACATGAACGCCGTGGGCGTGTGGGCGTCAGGGACAACAAAGAACTGCTGTCCGACGCCGAGTTTTGTCATCCACCGGTCATAGTCGCTGCCCTTAAAGTCGCTCCCCACGCAGGAGTGGAGCGTTACTTTCTCCCCGAGCATGGCGATGCCGGCCGCGATGTTTGCTGCCCCTCCACCGTAATAGATCTGGCGGTCGGTGATATGGGTCGAGCAGTTCTTCTCCGGGAGGTGGGCCACCTTGGAAATATGGTCAATAGCCGTGTGGCCAACGATATGGATCATTGTTCCTGCACATCCACGAGTTTTAAGGGGATGTCGCGCAGCGCCTTGCCGATGGTCGACTTTGCGATCCGCTCGGCATGCTCCTTACTCTCGGCACGGAAGACTTTCATCTCCAGGACGAGCCCGACAAGTGCCGTATCCGCGACAACGATCGCGCTCGACAGCGTCTCCTCGCAGTAGGGGCAGGTAAGGAACCCTTCTTCAACATCCACGAACTTAGCTGCCGGGTTCAGGCGTTTACCGGCTTCGCTGATTGCGATCCCGATGGCATCGTCAAGCGTCTTTACGTCGCGGACGAGCCACGCGGCTTCCATTGTTACCGTATAATCTGGCATCTTCTCTAACCTCTTACCATGTCTCGCGGTGCACGTGTTCCCCGACTGCCATCCGTGGCGGCGACTGTGCAGGCTCTTTTCCTTTTCCTACGGCCAGCAGGGCAACCGGCCGGAGGTGCTGCGGTAGGCCTAAGACCTCCCGCACACCCTCGTCTTCGAACGCGCCGGTCCAGCAGCTTTCAAGGCCCCGCGCCCGGGCGGCAAGCATCATGTACGTGCAGGCAATCGTTGCGTCTTCCAGAGCATAGAGGATCCCCCGTTCGCCGTACCGCGACATGGACCGGACGTAGTTGGAGCAGACCGCAAGGATGAGCGGCGCCTGCCGGATATGTTCCTGTTCAAACGCGACCCCGGCGAGCGCCTCCCGGGTCACCTCTTCCGTCACCACGACAACGTCCCACGCCTCCAGGTTGCCAGCGCTCGGAGCGGCACCCGTGCATTTCAGGATAAACGCGAGGTCCTCTTCTGCCACAGGCTCGCCCGTGAAGTCCCGGACCGATGACCTGCCGGCAAGGAACGCGTGGAAATCAGAGGAGTCCATGTTCTGAAAGTACCTGCCATGCTTCCTGCGCCGGCGTGGTCGCGGCGCTGACGGCCGTCCCGATCCTTAACGATGCCTCGTCCGGCTGGTCGCTCTCGACAAGGGAGATTGCCTCGCTTAAAGAGTTGATCGCTTTCTGGAATGACGAATGGCCGGTACTGTGGACCGCAAACTGGAGTTCGGCCCTCGTTGCCTCCATCATCATGATGAGCATACGGCGGGCGCCAACTTTTTCCTGGTCCTTGAATCCGGTGAGTGCAACACAGAGCTGGGACACCATGATCAGCTCGGATTTTGCCCGTTCGCCAAACTGGTAATTCTTGACTGCAGCTGGAAGATCCATAGTCACCATAGTCATTGGGATAAAAGATAGTTATCCTTGACGGAATGAAACGGCAATCCATCCGTACCGGGAAAACATCAAGAAAAAGATTGAGTGAGGTTTTCACCTCAACCCATGGTGGGCCCGTTGGTAACCTGATTACCGGGAAGACTTGGCCTTTGCACCGAGCGCGGAGACCTTTGCCCGCTTCATGTGCCGGCGGATCATGGGGTTTGCGGTTGACTCGTTCATGCCCGAGCCGCCCGAGCGGTCGCCACCGCCGCGCCTGCCGCGTCCGCCACGTGAACCGCCGCGGCCGCCCTGTGCCTCGGCGATCATGTCAAGCTGCTGTACTTTGGCTCCTGCCTTGAAGCGCTGGTTCGGACCCGGGGTTTTTGCCTCGCCTTCCTTCTTGGGGACGAGCCGGATCTGGCCCTTGACGCCTTTTACCTGAGCCCAGAGGGTTGTGCCTGTCTTGCCCATAATAAACTCCTTACTTTATTCGTCCGTGCTTGTGATAAATCTTTAGGCTCCGAGTGGTTCGAGAACCACGAGGAGGAGAAGATTTTCCGTGAGGAAAATCTTCGACTTCCGACTGGCCATCAGGCCAGGAGAGTTACTTAGATGCTGTGACCCGCTCGATCTCCTTTCTCAGCACTTCGCTCACCAGTTTCCCGTCAACGGAGCCCCGCACCTCCGCCATCACGACGCCCATGAGCGGTCCGAGCGCCCCTTTGCCCTTCTGCGCAACGAAGTCCGAACGTTCGGCAATGATCTTCCGGACAATCGCTTCGAGTTCCTCGCGCGAGACTGCGGGTGCCAGTTTCGCGAGCGATTCCGCAAACGTGCTGCCAGCTGCAATGTTCCGGAAGAGATCAGGGATGGCCTCGCGGGCAGCTTTTCCAGCCTCAACCGCATGCCAGCTGTTGAGATATACTTGATCGGGAATCTTTGCAACATCGACGCCGTCCCTGCGAAGTTCGGTCGTGGTTGAGAGGATGGTGAATGCAGCGAGCTTGGCCCGGATGCCCTCCTTCACCGCCCGCTCGAAGAGCGGGAGCTTGTCTGAGCCCGCCAGCTGGAGAGCATACGGGAGCTCGATTTCATGCTCCTTTGCGTACCGCTCTGCCCGGACCGTGAGAAGCTCGGGGACCGTGACCGTGTTCCAGCGTTTCTCGTCAACAATAACCGGGAGCACGTCCGTCTCCGGGTACATCCGGGCTGCGCCCGGCAGCGGGCGCATGTACGCGGTGCTTCCCGATTCAAGCATCTTTCTTGTCTCTTCGGGAACGGGCTTGTCCGAGAGGGCAATCTGCGCCCGTGTCACGACCTGTGCAATTGCACACGCTGCCTGTTTCTCGCTTGCCCCGGAGGCGATGATAACGCAGTCCTTCTCTCCTGCCGTCAGGTGCGAGCGGAGCATCGCGACCTCATCAGCCGTGACGCCGTACGCCGGGAGCTCGTCCGTGTGGAAGATCCCCCCAACGCCGCATTTCTTCGCATAATCGGACATCTCGCTCCCAAGCCGGCGCTCCGGCTGGATCTCGCGGCCGACAAGCCCGGCGAAACCCGGCAGCACGATTGCGTGGATCTTCTTTGCCTTCTTCAGCACCGCGGACTTTGTCTCTTTGAAGAGCTCCGTCACGTCCGTCCCGGTTGTTGCGCCGATCTTTGCCCCGCGCCCCTTCAGTTCGTCGCGGATCGCAAGCAGGTTCGTCTGCCGCTGCACTTCGCGCCGGACCACTTCTGCGATCAGGTCCAGTTCCTGCACGCCCTTGATCTCCACGCGGGCACCGGCAGCGATGGAGATGTTGACATCCTGCCGGATCGTGCCGATCCCGCGCTTCACCTTCCCGGTCGAGCGGAGCACCATGCCGATGTACTCCGCCATTTTCTGCACATCTTCCGGGGTGTGCATGCAGGGCGAGGTCGTGATCTCGATGAGCGGGATGCCGAGCCGGTCCAGCGAAAAGACCTCGTCCTTCACCCGCTGGCAGGCCTCTTCCTCAAGGCAGATCGTCTCGATCTCGCCGCCGTTCGGGAGTTTCCCGTTCAGGGCAACAAGTGCCGTCCGCTGGAACCCGCTGGTGTTGGAGCCGTCGATGACGAGCTTCCTCATCGTATGCACCTGCGGGACCGGGGTCATGGAAAACATCTTCCCTATGGTGAGGCAGACCGAGAGCGCCTCATCATTCATCGGCGCCGGGGGTTCCTCGTCGTTCTCCACAAGGCAGGTGGTATCGTACGCATAGTAGAGGAACTTTCTGTCGCTCTTCATCTCCTCCTTTGCCGCCCGGTCGATCTCGCCCATCTCGGAGACGGTGGCCCGGAGATAGCGTGAGAACTCGCCATTGTGCTCCGCGATCTCGCGGAGCGTTGTGGGGCAGTGGCAGAAGAGCTTTTCTTTTGTGTCGAGCTGCTGGTGGATCTCGATTCCGGCAACCAGGCCGGCTTTCTTATAATCCATGGCTGCTCCTCCGCGTGCACTCGCCCTTCAGACTGGTCTGCATCATGGCGGCTGCCTTCGTTTTGTCCTTCTCGTTACCCAGCACCCACATCAGCTTGACGAGCGCTGCCTCGGGCAGCATATCGCCGCCCTCGATGACACCCGCAGCAAGCAGGTCGCGGCCGGTGTCGTACACCCGGTCGCAGACCCGGCCATGCATGCACTGCGAGGTCATGACGATGAGTGTCCCGCTCTCCGCGAGATGTTTCAGCCCGGGGATGAGCGCCGTACTGGTGTGCCCGAGTCCGGTTCCTGCGATAACAAGCCCGTGGTATCCTTCGTATGCTTTCAGGATATCGGGTGACATGCCCGGGTAGAACTGAATGAGGGCGCAGTGCGGGTCGAGGTTGTCGTGGAGTGCCAGCCTTGCTGTGCCGCGCTTCACGGCATCGTTTACGAGCGTCACCTTCCGCGAGGGATACTCTACGCTGCCGATGGGCTCTGCACCGAGGCTTTGGAACGCGTCGCGCCGGGAACTATGCATCTTTCGGACCCGGGTCCCGCGGTGGATGGCACAGGTGTTATCGTTCGTTGTCGCATGCATCACAACTGCGACCTCGCCAAGATCGCTCGTTGCCGCGGCGGCCGCACAGACCGCGTTCATCGCATTATCGCTCGAGGGCCGGTCAGCTGAGCGCTGCGATCCCACGAAGACGATCGGCACCGGTGTGTCGAGCATGAAGCTTGTCGCTGCTGCGCTGTAGGCCATGGTGTCAGTGCCGTGCGTCACGATGATCCCCTTTGCGCCGTTTTTGATCGCGTCATGGGCTGCGCGGGCCAGCTGCTGCCAGATGGCGGGAGTCATGTTCTCAGAAAGGA
>NZ_PIZH01000551.1 GCF_002835825.1 Methanoregula sp.
CCCAGGGACGCCAGGGGGAGATCGGTTGCGCATGCCTGTTTATCACTCATGATCGCCAACGGGCCAGGGTTATGGGGGGCCGGGTGGCTGTGATGCTGGGGGGCAGAATCATCGAGGAAGGAAAGGACATCCTTGATACCCCTGCCCACCCGTTCACCCGGAGGATAACCGGTTGTGATGAAGTTTTGGAAGATGATGCCATTGCCAGAGATTCCTGTACTATTTCAGGTGGATGCGCATTCCTGCCATTCTGCCCGGAGGGAACGGAGCAGTGCCATACATCGCCTCCGGTGCATATCTCTGGTGACCGGAGAATTTGTTGCTACAAGGCGGGATAACAAGGATCTCTTTTCCTGAATTGTATTCAAAAAAATGTTACAAAGTTAAAATAATAAGCACTAAATAACAAAAAAATGTAAAATTGTATGATCTATTAATATGAAACGTGCATCCTATCTTTTTGCAATCCTTGTCATCCTGGTTGTCATTGCTGCCGGTTGCACAGGATCCCCGTCCGTACCAAAAACAGGGGTAGAATCGGGTTCGAATACTGTATCAACTCCTGTTGCGAATACCGTCGCACCAACGGCTGCAGCCGCATCGGCAAAGCCGACAACGCTTGTGCTGGCGGCCCAGTGGGAGCCGAAGACGGTCGATCCCCATGAGTACGGGTATACCGGGCAGAGAATCGGGTATACCGAATCCCTGACCGGAGTTGATGACGAACTCAACGTGGTTCCCAGTCTCGCTACCAGCTGGAAATCATCAGCCGACCTGAAAACCTGGACCTTCACCCTGCGTGATGCCGTGCTGTTCCATGACGGGACTCCCTTCATTGCCGATGCCATGAAGAAGTCCCTCGAACGCTCCCTGGTCAAATCCAAGGCATTCGCTTCAGTCCCCATCATCGAGATCGAGGCTCCCGATGATAAGACCCTTGTTGTTTATTTAAGCAAACCGTTCCCCGCTCTTCCTGCATATCTCAGTAAAGGAGAGGCGTCGGCACTCGCCGCCTCTTCATGGAATGCCAACGGGACACTCATCAAACCGGTCGGAACCGGGCCATTTATCTTCGATTCCTGGAAACCCAAGGAACAGATCATCGCAGTGAAAAATACCCAGTACTGGGGACAGAAAGCCACTGTCGATAAAGTCGTGTACCGGATCATACCGGAAGCACCGACACGGGGAATGCTCCTAAAGAGCGGGGAAGCACAGGTCTCCATCATCCTGCCCCCGGATATCGCGACCGGTTACATGAACAATCCGGAATATACCGTTCAGCAACAGGAGATCCCGAGAGTCCGGATGCTGCAGTTCAATAACGGCCGGGCACCGTTCAACGACAAACGTGTGCGGCAGGCTGTCAGTTACG
>NZ_PIZH01000552.1 GCF_002835825.1 Methanoregula sp.
CGGAAAAGAAAAAGCACAGTATCTCTTTTTCCCGGGTTGTGCACTCTCCGCATATTCCCCGGACCTCGTCCTGCAAACCTATGAGCATATCCGCAAAAGCCTGCCGGAGACCGGTATTATGCTCGGTTGCTGCGGTGGACCGGTATACCTGCTTGGCGATACAGGTACTGCTACGAAAATCGAGGATGGGATCGCTGAGGACTTCCGGCGGCTGGGCGCCACTGGGATCATTACTGCCTGCCCGTACTGCTATCAACTCCTTAAAATGAACCGGCCAGAACTGAACCCCATCTCGCTCTATACGATTCTTGAAGAGATAGGAGTTCCCGCACAGAAGTCTGCTCATCATGCGCCCTACACGATTCACGATCCCTGCTCGACCAGGAACGAGCGTGGGATCCAGGAAAGTGCCCGTGTACTCCTCCGGCAGAGCGGACACGAATTTATCGAGACCGGGCATAGTGGCAGGACCACGCACTGTTGCGGCATGGGTGGAATGGTCTATGCCGCAAACGCCGAAGTTGGTGCTGCGAAGACCAGGCGGACGATCAAGGAAGCGAAAGGGGAGATCGTCACCTATTGCGCCACATGCCGTGAGACAATTGCCGGCCAGAAAGGGCAGATCGTTCATTTGCTTGACCTGATCTTCAATCCTGCATGGAAGGCAGCCGGTCAGGTACCCCCAAAAGACCCACAGATCGCGAAAGAAAATCTCCGGTCGCTCAAAAAGAAACTTGTTGTGCTGTCAACAAAAAAGCAGTTCAAAAGACAACTCCGGCAAAGAAAAAGCCGGGAAAAATTCGAGGTAACCTGACATGACACTCAACCAGCAACCCCTTCGCGGGATCATCCCGATTATCTTTGTACTTATAGCATCTGTCCTCTTCATCCTTATGGGAAAAATTTTCTTCGGCCTGGATGCTGCCATGTTGAGCGTGTATGCCCTCTTCTTTGTATGGACTGCTTTCCTGATCTCGATGTGCGACCGCTGGCCGGTTCAGAAACTGCGGCAGCCGGTTGCAGGTTTCATTTTTCTTGCAGTAGCGCTGATTATCGGTATCCTGCACCCGGTCATTATGCAGGTTCTCGGTTTTTCACCTGACCTCTACTGGCCACTCATCTCGAACCTTTTTCTCGGTATTGGCATTCTGATCGCATTTGGCAACAAACTCGTCGATGGATTCACCCAGCCAACGGCAATTGCATTAAACGCACTCTTCTGTTATGTGCTGGCTATCCTGCTCATCCAGGTCTTCGGCATGGTTCCTGCGATCTGGTTCGCAATCTTTGTGTTCGTGGTCTTCTGGCTGGAGTTCTGTCCGGTTTCGCAGGTCGCTCAGCCAGCAAAAGGTGTCCACACATTTGTCCTCATC
>NZ_PIZH01000553.1 GCF_002835825.1 Methanoregula sp.
ATGAACGACACCTCCTGCATCCGGCAGGAGAATACCCATAAGGAGGAATTCATGCAGAGGAACGACCGGGGCGTCAAACAGGGCGACCGGCTCTTGAAGATGCAGGGAAAACGCGACCGGGGGCCGGTCGAGTTCTCCTCCCGCATCGCAGAACAGGAAGGTGAGATCATGGCGATCGCAACGCAGGATGTCATCAGCGTCCCCCCGACGCAGACGATCATGACGGCAGCCGGCCAGATGACCGCCTGCGGGTTCCGCCGGCTGCCCGTCACCGACGCCGGGACAAAGAAGCTGCGCGGGATCATCACCTCGGGCGACATCATCAACTTCATGGGCGGAGGCGACAAGTTCCGGCTCGTCACGGGCCGTCATGACGGCAACCTGATCGCGGCCGTCAACGAGAGCGTGCGCACCATCATGACACAGCAGCCCGAGACCCTCCGGTCGGATGCCCGGATCGGCGACGCCCTGGAGATCATCCTGAAGAAGAAGATCGGGGGCCTCCCAATCACCGATAAAGACGGGGTGCTTGAAGGTATCGTCGCTGAACGGGACATCCTTCGGGTGCTTGCAGCAACGCGGAGCCCGCTCAAGGTCTAAGACGTGATGAGCACCACCCTCCGCGTCACTGCCCCCGGCTGCCCGATCGCAACGGTCACGCGCGACATGACGAAGTACCGGTTCCGCCGGCTGCCGGTGGTAAGCGATGATGTCCTGTACGGGATCGTCACCGCCACGGACATCATGCGGTACCTCGGGAGCCGGGAGGTCTTCTCCCGGATCGAGACCGGTCATTTCGCGGAGGTAACGAGCCTTCCCGTGCGGGAACTCATTGCCGGTGAGCTGCACTCGACAACCCCGGACAAGAAGATCGACGAGGCCGCGCAGGAGATGCTCAACAGGAACATCGGTGCGCTGCCCGTCATCGAGGACTCCCGGCTCATCGGCCTTGTCACCGAGTTCGATCTTGTCCGGGCATTCTCTGCGGGGTGAAGACGATGTATGCACGCGACGTGATGTCATCACCGGTCCGTGTCGTTGCGCCGGATGCGACCGTGGCGCATGCCCGCAACCTGATGGTGCGGCACCGGATCTCCCGGCTCCTCGTCATGGAAGGCGAGGCGATCCGGGGCATCATCACCAAAAAAGACATCGCCTACCGCATGCGGCAGGGGGAACCGGCATGGCGGCGGCGGCCGCTCGACCGCGTCCCGGTGGGCGCACTGATGACCGAGGGTCCGGTCACGGTGGCGCCCGATACCGGGGCACAGGAGATAGCACGGACATTTGCGCAAAGGACCATCAGCAGTGTCCCCGTTGTTGAGGGCGGGTCGGTTGTCGGGATCGTGACCAAGACCGATCTGATG
>NZ_PIZH01000554.1 GCF_002835825.1 Methanoregula sp.
GTTCAGGAGAGCAAAACGAGATCTTCTCCGTTCCCTCACCCGTCCAGATTCTTTTCTCTATTTCCATTCCTTTACTGAAGAAACCACCATCATGATGATACCGAAGAGGAGCAGCCCGAAGAATATCCCCGCAAGGTCCGAGACCATCCGGGCCACGGCGTTTCCGGCATACCACGCTACCGCGAGCGCGACAACCATCGAAAGGAGCCCGAGGAACCAGTCGCTCACCACATCCGACCGGACGAACGGCAGGTCGATATGTCGCATCCAGCCCCGCTTTGCCGAGACCGCCCACAGGAGCGCGAAGAGGGCGGTGACGAAGAGGACGGCATCCCACCGGCCGGCAAGCGGCTGCATCGCTGCTGCGATAAGGAGCGCGATGATCAGGGTGATGAGGATCGCGGGAAATGCGGGTATCCGTCCGGTGTCTGCCATGGATCTCTCTTCATGGTTTTCAGATAAAGAGTAGTGGGATCTGCTGCCATTCCGGTTATTGTTCCGGGTCCGTGTACGAGACAGAAAGCTGGACGGTGCTGTCCGTGTAACAGATACTTCCCTCACCTCCGAACGTGCCGAAGACGTACACGTCATGGTTGAGCGGGATGAAGGTCTCGACAACGATGATCTCCTCCTTTTCAGGAAGCTCGATCCCCCGCTTTGCTAACAGGGTCTGCACTCCTTCGGGCAGGCTGATACCGGAGACAAACGTATGGACCCTTGCATCGATCCGGCTCGTTGCGGTCACAACGGAAACCGTTGTCCGATCGGTTGTTGTCCTCCGGCCACCGGAGCCCGAGGCCCGGCGGCTGTGACGGGTCACGATCGGGGCATCGAACCCGCAGAGCATTGCGAGCGCCGGTTCGGCGATCCGGATGTTCATGGCATCCTGGAAGAACGACCCGGGCAGGCCGGCGGCTGTGAACTGGCCGGCAACCAGGCCTGACACGAGATCCGCTCCAGTTTTGAAATAGGCAAAGGTACCCGATGCCTGCACAGTATACTGCGCTCCTCCCGAGAGAACGACAAAATCGCCGCTGGTCTCGAAGAACATCACGCCCTCCACACCCTCGATTTTTTGGCCGTCCGACCCGAGCGGGATACCATTGATGCGGATCCGGGTAGTGGAACGCGAACCGGTGATCGCCGATTCCCGGGAAAAGACAAACATGCTATAGAACGCGACGTGCTCACCGGTCGATGGGAGGAGGAGGTCCGGTGCAGCGGCTTTTCCCTGCACCAGGATGGGGGCGCGCTTGGCGTTCACGGGCTTTGTTTTTAATGCGGCGACCAGCTGCCTGCGCTTGGCTTTTGTTACGCGGGCATGCAGGTACGAGTAGAGAATGGGACCGGCAATCAGGAGCAGGA
>NZ_PIZH01000028.1 GCF_002835825.1 Methanoregula sp.
CTGATGCGAGGAGCCGGATTCGAACCGGCGAACCCCTGCGGGATTAGGCCCTGAACCTAACGCCTTTGACCTGGCTCGGCGATCCTCGCGCCTGTATAGATTACCTGTTGGATTAAATAAAGGTAGGGGAGGTGAGGGCTTACGCCTTCTTCTGGCCGTTCATCTCGTTCTGGTACTTTTTCATCTCCTGATCACGGAGCTCGTTCCTGCGGATTTTACCGGAGATCGTCTTGGGGAGCGATTCGACAAACTCGATTGCACGGGGGTACTTGTACGGTGCGGTCACTTTCTTGACATGGTTCTGGATCTCGCGGATGAGCCCTTCGGACGGGGTGTATCCCGGCTTTAAGATGATGAAGGCCTTGACGATCAGGCCGCGGATATCATCCGGGGACCCGACAACCGCGGCTTCCTGGACGGCCGGGTGCTCGATTAAGGCGCTCTCGACCTCGAACGGTCCGATACGGTACCCGGAAGCCTTGATCACATCATCGTCCCTGCCAATGAACCAGAGGTAGCCGTCTTCATCCTTGTACGCCTTGTCACCGGTGTAATACCAGTCGCCGATAAAGGATTTTTTGTTCTCCTCGGGATTATTCAGGTACTCGCGGAACATGCCCACGGGGCGGGGATTGCAGCGGATCGCAATCTTGCCCTCCTCATGGAGGGGCACCGGCTTTCCGTTGTCGTCGTGGAGCACAATCTCCCACCCGGGGGAGGGGCGCCCCATGGAGCCGAACTTCGGCTGCATGCCCGGGAACGTCCCAATGCACAGGACTGTCTCGGTCTGGCCGTACCCCTCGTAAATGGTCAGGCCGGTTGCATCCTTCCATGCCTTGATGACCTCGGGGTTGAGAGGTTCGCCGGCACTGACGCAGTGCCGGAGCTCGGTGAAGTCGAACTTGTCAAGGTCTGCGAGGATCAGCATCCGGTAGATCGTGGGAGGGACGCAGAACGTGGTGATGCCGTATTTCTCGATTAACGGCAGGATCTCGGTCGCATTGAACCTGCCCCGGATATCGTAGACAAAGATGGCCGAACCCTCGATCCACTGACCATAGAACTTGCCCCACGCACTCTTGGCCCATCCGGTATCGGAAAGGGTCAGGTGGAGATCGGTCGAGCGGAGGTCATGCCAGAACCGTGCCGTGACAATATGCCCGAGGGGGTAACTGTGGTCGTGGACCACCATCTTCGGTTCGCCCGTGGTGCCGGAGGTGAAGAAGATGACGAGGGGATCGGTGCTTTTTGTCTTCTTCATTCCCGGAAGGGTAACGAGCTTTGCCGAAACCGGTGCCGGGTAGTCGAGTTCCACCGGGTAACTGATCCACCCGTCGCGTTTCCCGTCTATCAGCATCCGGCAGGTAAGGGACGGGCAGTCTTTCATGATGGCATCAATCGTATCGGCATGTTCGGTGTCGGTAATGACCATCTTGATGTCCGCGATATTGATGCGGTATTTGAGGTCCTTTTCCGTCAGCATCGTGGGCGCCGGGCAATAGACCGCACCGCGTTTGATCAGGGCGATTGTCGCGGTCCACCATTCCGGGATACGGGGGAGCATGATCAGGACGCGGTCTCCCTTGTTGATGCCGTACTTGATGAACATATTTGCAATCTGGTTTGAGAGACGCATCAGGTCCCAGAAGGTGAATTTCTTCTCTTCGCCTTTCTGGTTCACCCAGATCATCGCAAGCTTGTTCCGGTCCTTCTGTGCCCAGGCATCGATGACATCGAAGCCGAAGTTAAAAAATTCAGGGACATCGATCCGGAAGTTCTGTGCCATGGTCTCGTAATCGGGCATGTTATGCTGGTCGGGGGGGAGGCTTTTTCCGGTTGACGGGAGCGTGGCGGAGTTTACCGGCAGTGCACCAGGGATCGTGGAGAGATGGGCCTCGCAGGCCTCTGTGATCCATTCGGAACGTGACAGCCGTTCCTTTTTGGCAGACACATCGATCGTATCCGCAAGGCTATCATCCATAGTGATAGAATATCGCACCATACTGATCCATTTGGTGGTGCACTTATTACGTGTTTCGTTTTTTTGTGCATCAGATCTTCAGGTTATGGATATTGACACAACCAAAAAAAATCAGAAAATCGGGATAAATTGTTACTGCACCACAAGTAAAAATTGTTACTTGCTGTTAAGATATTTATTCAGTTCTGCTGCACGGAGTTCATTCCGCTTGATTTTACCGGAGATCGTCTTGGGAAGTTCGCTGACAAATTCAATCTGCCGGGGATACTTGTAGGGTGCCGTGGTGCGTTTGACATAGGTCTTGATCTCCCGCACCAGCGATTCCGAGGGTTCGTATCCTTTCTTCAGGACGACAAACGCCTTGACGATCAGTCCGCGGATACGGTCGGGAGACCCGACAACGGCTGCCTCCTGCACGGCCGGGTGTTCCAGGAGCGCACTCTCGACCTCGAACGGGCCGATACGGTATCCCGAACTCTTGATCACGTCATCGTCACGGCCGACAAACCAGAAGTACCCGTCATCATCGCGGTACACCTTGTCGCCGGTGTAATACCAGTTGCTGACAAACGACTTCTTGTTCTCTTCCGGATTGTCAAGATACTCGACAAAGAGGCCCGGCGGGCGGGGCTTGCAGCTGATGGCAAGCCGGCCTTCCTCGTGGTTTCCCAGTGGTTTCCCGTCATCGTCATGTACCTCAATCTTCCATCCCGGCGAGGGCTTCCCCATGGAGCCGGGGCGGGGTTCGACAGACGGAAACGCGGCAACGCAGCAGCAGGTCTCGGTCTGGCCGTACCCTTCGCAGATGGTCAGTCCCGTTCCTTCCTTCCACACCCGGATCACTTCCGGGTTCAGGGGTTCACCTGCGCTGGTGCAGTGCCGGAGCGAGGAGAGATCAAACTTCTCAAGGTCCGCAAGAATGAGCATCCGGTAAATTGTCGGGGGACAGCAGAATGTGCTCACCTGGTACTTCTCCAGCAGGGGGAGAACCTCGGTTGCCTGGAATTTCCCGGTGAAATTGTACACAAAGATGCAGGCGCCTTCAATCCACTGGCCAAAGATCTTGCCCCAGGCGCACTTGGCCCATCCGGTATCCGAGACCGTGAAGTGCAGGTCATTGTGCTTCACATCCTGCCAGAGCCGGGCAGTCACGATATGTCCCAGAGGGTACCCGTGGTTGTGGAGGACCATCTTGGGCTCTCCCGTTGTGCCGGAGGTGAAGTAGATGAGCATCGGATCGGTGCTCTTTGTCTTGAGATCGTCAGGGATACTCACGGACCGGTGGGAGACCGGCGCCGGGTAGAGCAGCTCATAGGGGAAACTTGCCCATCCCGCGAGTTCTCCATCAGCAATCATCCGGGAGGTCAGGGTGGGACACTCGTTGCAGATCTCTTCGACTTTTGCTGCATTCTCGAGATCGGTGATGACCATGCGGAACTTTCCCTTGTTGATCCGGTACTTGATATCACGGGCTGTCAGCATTGTCGGACAGGGAGCAAATACTGCGCCGAGCTTAATTAACGCAATGGCGAAAATCCACCACTCGGGGATCCGCGGGAGCATCACGAGTACGCGGTCGCCCTTGTTGATACCGTACTTGAGCAGGATGTTTGCAGCCTTGTTCGAGAGGTTCTTCAAATCAAGGAAACTGTATTTCTTCTCTTCCCCCTGCTGGTTCACCCAGATCATCGCAAGCTTGTTCCGGTCCTTTTTTGCCCAGAAATCGATCACGTCAAATCCGAAGTTATAGTATTCTGGCACATCGATGGCGAAGCGTTCGCACATCTTATCATAACTGTCCGTGCCATGAACGGTCTTTTTCATAGAATCGGGAAGAATGTTTTATCCGGTTCTTTTTCAATCTGCCTTTTTAAAATTCAGGAACAGGAGTACCGGTACTATACTTCATGCTCTGGCCGGGAGCACCATCCGTGAAACAGGCGTACCCGGTGCGGAGGAATTCATTCCTCCGGGGCGACAAAAAACGTCGGAACAACGTGCAAATGAGAGGACATAAAGGTTCTCCATTAGTATTATGATTCAGAGCACAGCATAGTATAGTGGATGGCTGACAAAAAGTACGCGTCATTGAAAATCGAGAATATCGTAGCTTCCGGCGTAATTGCCGATTCTATCAATCTTGCAGAAGTCTCGGGCAAGATCAAGAGCTGCGAGCTCAATACCAAGCGGTTCCCGGGTGCGGTCTACCGGATCGAAGACCCGAAGATCGCATCCCTGATATTCTCTTCGGGTAAGGTCGTACTGACCGGTATCCGCGACAAGAAAGCACTCACCGACGGCCTTGGCATCATCATCAAGTCCTTAAAGTCCGCCGGCGTGGACACGTTCAAGGAGCCCAAGGTCGCAATCACCAATATTGTCTGTTCCTATGATATCGGGAAATATATCAACCTCAATAAAGTGGTCATCACCTTGAACCTGGAGAATATCGAGTACGAGCCTGAACAGTTCCCCGGCCTTGTATACCGCATCAAGGATCCCAAGATCGTTGCGCTCCTCTTCTCTTCAGGAAAGATCATCCTCACGGGCGGAAAGAACCTTGAGGACATCAAGAAAGGCCTCGACTTCCTCGAGCAGAAGCTCGAGAGCATAATGTAATATCCTCTTTTTTCCTGCACCTGTGATTTACCGCATCATGCCCAGTACCGGTGGGTCTGGACAAAGATGCGTTCTGCCTTGAGGATCTCGCGATAGAAGGCATCCCCTTCTGCCAGCGTGCCGAGGATCCGCGAGGCAACCTCCGGCCCAACGCCCCGGGCTGAGAGTGCTATGATTGCCTTTTTACCGCTCGAAAGTACGATGTTGGCATTTCTCAAAAGCCGCTGCTCTGTTGAGCGTTCCTCGGCATTCTTCCGCGGCTTTTTCACTATGGCGTACTGCTCCTCCTCATAGGGTTTCAGTGCAGCAACCAGCCGGGCCCCGCACTTGGGGCACTGGGGATGGTCGTCAACACGGGAGACAACTGTCCGGGTCTTCCAGTCCCGGCAGTTCATGCAGGCAAGGATGACATCGTCCTGGCTGAGCCGGCGTTTGAGCGTGGAGAGTACGGCGCTGTCCCCGGAAGGTGGCGGGATCTGGTCGCGGGATGAGAGAAGCCCACCTGCCCCGATAAGGGAGTGCAGGCCGAGCGCCACCCGGATCTTCCCGTTCCGGACAAGGGTCACGATCGCTGCTGCGGTGTCGATATCCATGTACTCTGAGAGCAGCTCCCGATAGGCTTCGTGCTGGACAACCGTGTTGTCAAAGAAGTCAAGAAGGCGCTGGATACTGATCTTCTCATAGTCGGCATCGGGATCAATGGCCCCGAACTTTTTTGCAATCTGTACCAGCTTCCACTTGAAGAGCGCGGTCCGCTTCAGGGCAAGACGGAGTACGCCGGGCATGGTTGCAGGATCCAGGGAGAGAAGATGGTCGCGGACATCTGCCGCCCGGATGGATGAGGGAAGGCGCAGGAGCATCCGGTACGCGTCCAGTTCGAGACCGACCGTGGTACCATACCGGGCAGAGAGGAGGATCGAGAGCACTCGCCCGAGAGCCTCGTTTGCCTTGTGACCGGCACAGACATTGCAGACCACCCCGTCTTCGGTATTCTCAAGCGTGATAAGCTCGTCTGTCGGGACAAGAGACCTGTTTTTGTCCATCTCCCGGAAGAATGCCGAGGCAAAGGCGAGCCCGTCGGGTTCCGTGCGGTACTCCGCAAGCGACCGGGTCCTCCGGATGCCGCCGGCTTCCTGCGCCACGGAATGCGGGACCGGGATCTGCTCGCCTTCCCATGAAGGAAGCTCCCCGATTGCCTTCTTTGCAGGTTCCACGGTCAGTTTCCCGTCAGCAATCTCAAGGACACGCCAGAGCTGGCCCTTGGTGATGAAAACAACCCCTGTGTGCACCCAGCCAACAACGAAGGATTCGTCCAGGGTCCCGACCGTGCGCCGGGAGACGATGTCGAAGATGGGTACCTTCTTCTCGTCATGGATCATCGAGAGGTTCCCTGCAAGGTACCGTCGTGCCCGCGCGGTGGTGATGATCCGGCTCCCGTCTATCCGGATGAGGCGGTGGTCCTCCATCTGCCGGCAGACCTTTTCCAGGAGTTCGTCACAGTCAGGGAACAGGATTGTCCGTTCGCAGATCTCGCGTATCCGCGGGCGCTCGATCTCCCCGTATTCGACCGCAATCGCTGCAACCTGGTTTGCGAGGACATCTGCTGCTTGCCGTGGCAATACCACTGGTTCGATCTCGTTTGCGCCTGCCTTCCGGGCAATGACAAGGGATTCCAACAGGTCGTCAAATCCCGTGGCAAGGATGGTGCCGCGCGATATGGTATTCAGCTGGTGCCCTGCCCGGCCCACGCGCTGCACCAGGCGTGCAACCTCACGGGGCGAGCCGAACTGGATGACATGGTCAACGCGGCCGATATCGATCCCGAGCTCCATGGATGATGTGCAGATGAGGGTGCAGATCTCCCCTTTCTTGAACCGCTCTTCTGCATCGATCCGTACTTCTTTGGAGAGCGAACCATGGTGCACCTCAACATCCCCGTGGCCGAAGAGGGCGTGCCCGAGTGCTTCAGCGGTGACCCGCGTATTGACGAAGACAAGGGTCGATCCCTCGCGTTTCAGGTATTTCTTCAGCACTTCGACCTGGTGACGGAAATCGTCGCCCACATACTGCACCGAAAGGTCCAGCTGTTTGGCCACCGGCACCTGAACAACGGAGCAGGGCCGGGCCCCGCAGAGGAATCCCGCGATATCCCCGGGATTTCCCACGGTTGCCGAGAGGCCGATTCGCTGGAACGCACCGGCATACACGTGGAGGCGCTCGAGCCCGACAGCAAGCTGGGCACCCCGCTTGCTCCCGGCAAGCTCATGGATCTCGTCGATGATGACATACCGGACATGGGCAAGGTGCTGCCGGAGCCGTTTTCCCATGAAGAGCGCCTGGAAGGTTTCCGGCGTTGTTATCAGCAGATCGGGAGGTGAGAGTGCCTGTTTTCTCCGTTCCGCCATCGGGGTATCGCCATGCCTCACGCCCACGGTAAGGCCAAGCTCACCGCACCACCACTGCATGCGGGAGAGGATATCGCGGTTCAGGGAGCGCAGGGGCGTGATGTAGATGGCCTTGAATCCCCCTCCGGCCGGAAGGGAGAGGAGGCCGTCAAAGACCGGGAACATCGCGCTCTCGGTCTTGCCGGTCCCGGTGGGCGCAATGAGGACGATGTTCTTCCCATCAAGAATAAGGGGGATTGCCTGTTTCTGCGCATCGGACAGGGAGGTAAACCCGCGTTTCCGGATACACGAACGGACTCGCGGGTCCAGCCGTTCAATCGTCTTCATCCTGCACCAGTGCACTGAAAGGGCCGATGTACGTCCCATCGGCAAGGATGATCTCGGCGCTCCCGGGGTCCATGCACCGTGACAACGGGGAAAAGGGATCCCTGATAATACGGGAGATGTCGTACCCGGCAAGTTCGTTGAAGGCCGGCATGAAGAGAAGCCGGGTCTGTCCTGCACGGTCTTCGGGAACAGGGATATCTCCCTTGCCAGTCATCAGCCCGGCCCGGATATACGCAGGTTCCTGCAGGGCACAGCCAACTTCGTCGCGGAGGGCCAGGAGCGGGTGGTGGTGCCCGATAACAATGAGATTGCCGTACAGCTCCGGTGCAGGATACATATGCCCGTGGAGGAAACCGATCCCATCGATCAGCATTCCGTCCCTAGGACAGATCTCGCCTTCGCGGGCGAACCGCTCGAGGCCGATGTCATGGTTGCCGGGAAAGATGACCAGGGGTACCCGTGAGCGCACGGTTTCCATAATCCCCGGGAGTTCATGATACTCCTGCCGCGTCAGGGAGGGGATGCTGTGCTTGATATCCCCCAGGAGAATAAGCCGGTCCGGGTTGGCTGAATCGATGACCCGCATCAGTCGCTCCAGCCGCTCTGCACTCCGGCTGGCGAAGTGAAGGCCGTGGGCTGCAAGGTCGGCCTCGATCCCAAAGTGCAGGTCCGAGACAACCAGCAGGCGCTCTTCGTTCTCGATGACAAGCGCCGGGCCGCTACGGATAAATTCCAGTTTCATAAGAGCCTGACGTACCCTTTCCGGGGCTGGTAGCACTCGTCGTCCACAATGAGTGATTCCAGTGCCGCGAGCACTGCTTCCTTACTGATTCCCTTCCCGGCCAGCACAGCTATCACTTCTTCGACTGCAATGCCCTGCGGGCCCGGAGCAGTCCCAACCAGTTCCCGCACTTCAGATGTTACATCTGCTGCAATTTCCGCGGGAGCCGGGGCGAGCGGACGAATGCCCGAAACAACATGCTCCACCATCTCCAGGAGTTCCTGGAGGTCTTTTGTTGTGGTGGTGTAATGCCGGAGCGCCCTTCTGATATTGTCATCAGCATCCCCACCATTGATCGCAAGGCGCATCTGCCCGATGCGGCGGAGCGTGTATTCCGCGGTTGAGAGGTAGATCTGGTCGCGGGTGGCCCGGTCAATGGGCAGGATCTGTTCCGGGCGTATGGTGGGGGAACCGGGCCTCCGGTTCTGGTTCACCTGGGCAAGACCGGTTACGGTCACAAAGGAAGGTATCGGGATCGTAGTGATGGCATCCTTCAACGCTCCCTTTCTCCAGGAGATGAGATCAAAGGCCCCGGTAGGATCTGCCACGCGGCAGTGTGCCATGTCACCGGATTCCCCGGCTTCTGTCAAAACCCCGGCAAAAAATATCTGCCGACAGCAGGCACCGGACGGTGTAACGACCCCTCCCTGAACACCGCTGTCTCCCATGGGTTGAACGAGCGTTGACCGGGAAAACTCCCCGGCAAATACCCTGGCTGCACCTTCCATAATCCGTACTACTATAGTCCAGAGTAACTATTCAAGATATAGCCCGTGACAAGGGCGGTGCAGGTATCAGGAATAATCATTGCGCAAAAAAGGGAGCATCTACTGCAAGGAACGAGCCTTACAACAGACAAGGGCTACCAGAACCGAACATACAATGATACCGGGATGCAGGGGACTTTTTGCCGGGGTCGGGGTTGCCGGCTCAGAAGTATGAACGGGAACAGTCATGGGGGGAAAAAGACTGGAATCCAGGCGGTATGCCTGTGCATAGGCATCTGCTGCCTCGTTCATCCGGCCCAATGCACGGAGCGCATCCCCTTTACTGTAATAGGCAGCAGCATAGGCATTGGGAAGATCGGTTGCATTGACCGAGACCACGCGATCCGCGGCGACAATAGCTTCTTCATACCGGCCCAGTTGAACAAGAATTCCTGCCTGGTTTGCCCATGCAAGGGGCATGCTCTCGTTTATGGAGAGCGCTTTCTCGTTTGCCACAAGAGCAGCGGAGAACTGGCCGGCATTAGCAAGGTCTACGGCCTGATTATACCAGTACCAGGGATTTTCTTCAGCAGGGACATTCTCCGCTGCAAGTGCGGGTGTGATGATCAGAAGGCTTGCGACAATGACTAACAGTGCTGTTCTGATGTTCATGAAATCACTTCACCTAAAGTATGTGCCCGTGATCGTTAATAACGTGGCCAGGATCGATGAGAAAAAGAGGATATTACGTATCAGTACCTGCTTTGCGCGAGAAGAACACATGCACCCAGAAGCCCAAGAATAACTACCCAGAGGGGCAGGGGTGAATAGGTGACTTTTGCCACCGGTTCCTCAAGGGCAGGTACCGGAGGAGTAACTGCCTGTTCCGTGATAACAGGGGTTGGGGTGATTGTCCCGGGAGGTGTGGTGACAGGGGTTTCTGAAGGCTCAGTGGTTGTCTGCGTTGCAGGGGATTCTACCGGCACGAAGGTTACGCTTGCCGATGAGGTGGTTCTGCCATCCCTCATATCGGCACTGGTAAAGGATTCCTGCATGCCACCAAGGGTCTGGACAACTGTGAACGTGTAGGTTCCTGTCGGATACAGGAAGCCGCCCGTTGTATCACGGGAGAGCCGGTTCCATGCTTCCAGGTTTCTGCCATAATAGGTCGGGGTTGTTATGAATGGCGTGCTGTCGAAAATCAGGATCTGGGTACTGGGAGACCCGATACTGCCGGTATAGATATTTTTCATATCCCTTCCCGAGGGATTGGTCAGGGTAACAGTAAAAAATCCATCAGCCGGTGTGAGATCGGTACGGTTGGTGTAACTGAGAACCTTGTGAAGGTTCGTGTCGATCCGGTAGGTGATGTTTGTCGTGACGGGAACCGACTTCCCGGTAACGTCTTCATTCTTGTCAAGGTCCCAGACACGTATGGAGATCTGTGGTTCGTGAACGTTCAGCACAATAAAACGGGGTTGTCTGTCTTCGCAGTACCAGTTCCCGGGATACCCGCGGAAGAGATCCGGGCTGATATTGAAACTGTTGACCGGCAGGATCACGTCATTGACCCGTTGTATCGTGATATTCGTTGCCGCCGGGCCGGACATATCTGTCTCATCCGGCCACCAGGCTATTACCTTGCAGTCACGGATAGCTGAAGTGATACTGAGACCGGTTTCTCCGATGAAGACCGGCGCGCCGGTTGCAACCTTTTTTATACTGGCTGATGCGGGAGAACAGACCAGGAAAATGACAATGAGGGCGCAGAAAATATATTTTATTTGCATGGAAAGTAATTTCAAAACCCTTATGATAAACGTTATGACATTCAGTACTCACAGCATGCTGTTCCTGTTACCTGTACGATAATTTTCAAGGAACGCCAGCGCATAGTGATCCGTTACAAGAACAATTTTCACACGAAAGATGATCGAATATGGATGAGTCCCACACGATCTGGATAGAGAAATACCGCCCGCAGAAACTCGCTGATATCGTAGGACAGGACGAGATTGTCGAGAGACTGTCATCCTATGTCAGGAGCGGGAACCTCCCCCACCTTCTCTTCACGGGCAGCGCGGGCGTGGGAAAGACCACTGCGGCCGTAACACTGGCGCGGGAATTTTTCCGTGACTCGTGGCAGATGAACTTCCGCGAACTGAACGCATCGGATGAACGGGGAATCGACGTGGTAAGGAACCAGATCAAGCAGTTCGCCCGGACCACACCTCTCGGTGACGCGACATTCAAGATCCTCTTCCTTGACGAAGCCGATGCCCTGACCACCGATGCCCAGGCCGCACTCCGCCGCACGATGGAGAGTTACGCCCAGACCTGCCGGTTCATCCTCTCCTGTAACTACTCCTCCAAGATCATCGACCCCATCCAGAGCCGGTGCGCGATCTACCGGTTCAAACCGCTTTCGCCGGCCGCGATACGCGAGGAGATCCGGCGCATCGCGCACCGCGAAAGCCTGAATATCAGGCCGGATGCCATGGAAGCGATCGTATACATCGCACAGGGGGACATGCGCAAGGCGATCAACGCCCTGCAGGGGGCTGCAATCATCAGCCGTGATATCGATGCAACGATGGTGTATGCGATCACGT
>NZ_PIZH01000555.1 GCF_002835825.1 Methanoregula sp.
CTCCCGGATCTCCTTCTTGGTCTTCTGGATGTCCCGCGCCATCTTCCCGATGCCTTTCATCTTCTCGCGTTCGAGCCGGACCAGCCCGAGATCGGCTTTCTTCTCCCCGAATGCAAGCTCCTTCACCAGGCTGCGATAGTTCTCCAGCCGCGAGGGGTCCAGTTCGCCCCGTTCAACGGCCGCGAGCACGGCACATCCCGGCTCCCGTTCGTGCCGGCAGTCGGCGAAGCGGCAGCCCTCAGCCAGTCTTTGGATCTCGGGGAAGGTTTCGGCCATGCCCGCGGATGCCGTGCCGATACCCACCTCGCGGATCCCCGGGCTGTCGATGACGAGCGCTCCGTTATTGAGGACGAAGAGCTCCCGGACGGTGGTAGTGTGCCGGCCCTTGCCGTCAAAGTCCCGGACCAGGGATGTGTCCTGCACGTGCCCGTCCAGCAACCGGTTGATCAGGGTCGACTTGCCGACGCCGGAAGAGCCGATGAGAACGGCTGTTGTGCCGGGCGCGAGGAACGGGCCGAGCCGATCAAGCCCCTCCCCGCTCGTTGCGCTGACGGGAATCACCGGTATCCCGGCAGCGACCGCGACGAGCTCGTCCGCAAGCAGGGCCGAATCCCCGGCAAGGTCGGCCTTGTTGATGAGGATGACCGGGCGGGCCCCGGAGGCATGGGCGATGGCAAGGTAACGCTCGGTGCGGCGGGCGCTGAGGTCATGGCCGGCGGCCGTGACGATGAAGACGGTGTCGACATTCGCGGCAATGACCTGGTCGGATCCCTCCTGCCCCGGGGAGCCCCGGGTGAACCTTGTCTTCTGCGGCAGGATGTCGACAATGACCGTGGTCCCGGCCGACGGCTGGCGGAAGAGCACCACGAAGTCGCCAACGGCCGGATAACGGGATAGTTTCCGCAGGGCTCCCGAGATCCCGGTCGTCAGGGGGCCTTCTTCGGTGAGTATGTCCCAGACCGTCTTCTGCCGGCATACAACCCGGCCGGCGATATACGGGCCGGTATATTTTGCGAATGCGGCGGCGTGTTCAGCGGTCCAGCCAAGCTCCGGGAGGGTAAGGGGGTGAGATGGTTCAGGGTTCATAAAAAAAACCTGGGGTATTGTATCCGGAGGAATGGTGTGCAAAAGGAGATGGGGTTTGTGGTCGAAAAGCATGCCGGCTGAAGGGGTGCGCCTGCAAGGGGCCGGCAGGAACCGGCATGGCCCGGGTGCCGGGGAGCCCTCATAGTGAACCCGGATACCGGTGATTTTCATCGTCCGGGTGTGACCCTGCCGTTCATGACCGTTTCTCCAAAGAAAAAGCCTGATACCCCACCACGCCAACACCTTGCTCTGATACACATCAGCACCTGCCTCAGAAA
>NZ_PIZH01000556.1 GCF_002835825.1 Methanoregula sp.
GTTCTTACCCGCTCTTCCGCGGATACCGGTTTCATGGTCAGGGCGATTTCGTTGTTCCGGACCTGCCGCTCGACTTTCAACTGCGTCTTGTTCTGGAACTTCAGTTCGAGTGCGACACTTTTTGCATACGCCTGCCGGAGCCCGGTGTTGTTCTGGTGCGTGGAAAGGAGCCGGTCAAGGACATACTGGTGTTTTGCGATTGTCTCCTGGGCATTGATGAGGCCCGGAGCATTCTCCGGTACTTCCCTGACGGACAGGGCGGTTGCGTTTGCCTTGTTGTAGTACTGCTCAAGCGCCAGCGCAGCGTTCCGGCTGTTGTTCCGCACCAGCTCCCCCTTTGCCTCGGAAAGCCGGAGGGTAGCCCGGTTCACCTGCTTTTCCATGCGTGCGGCAGGATCGAACGTGAAAGACTCGTCAAGATCCTCAAACGCCAGCTTCAGGCCATAGAGAGCGCTGTCCGGGCCGATGGGCCCCTCGTACGGCTGGATGTCATCGGTTAGTACTGTTTCCGTCCCTGCGGTTGTCTCGCTCGCCAGGGTACTGGTGACCGTGGCTTCTGAAGAAACGAGTGTCTGGACCGGTGTTTCCTGTACATTGGCAGATGTAATTGTTAGTGCATTTCCGGAATCGGTTTCTGCAAGTGCCGGAACAATGGTTACGGTCAGCGTTGCGATCAGTATACAGAGGAGGAGAAGGCCCCTCCCGGGTCTTGCTGGTGTATTCATGGGTTTTACATCCATGGCACTCTTTGCCAATTGAAACCTGCACAGGAGCAGGGTTAAACCTGGCGAGTGTCCGATTGTCAGGGGATTGTCCTCAAGTGTCTCATGGGGAATTTAATCGTTCGGGATTGTTCAGATCTGAAAAAAACGGGCATATGTCCGATTTCCTGCTGGTGCCCGGATCAAGGCGGATTCTAGGGTTTTTCGCGCCCGGTGCCGGGCAGCGCGCGGAAGCCGGGCATCGTTCGGCCTTTCCGGGCCGCCACCGGGTGCCTATCCCTGCCCTGTCGGGAGTCGCCCCCTGCAACGGGTTTTCCGCCTGGCAATGCGGTTCGGGCGGGCAGGGTACCGATGAACCCGGGACCGGAATTTTCGGCAGCCCGGTGCAGGGACAAAGAAAAAAACAGGATGCGGGGTTCAGGCGCCCTGGTTCCCGGCGGGCTGGTCCGGGGGCATCTCGCGGATGGACTTGAAGAGGAAGAAGCCGACCACCCCGAACGTGATGAGCGGCGAGAACCAGCTCGGGATATGGAACCCGAAGGCGTCGAGGATCATGATACTGCCAAGGAAGAAGATGGAGTACATGGCCCCGTTCTTCAGGAACCGGTATTTCTTGATGTTGTCAATGTTCCG
>NZ_PIZH01000557.1 GCF_002835825.1 Methanoregula sp.
CGTGTGCCCTTGACGGCCATAACGTCCTCATCCATTCGCCAAATATCACCCTCAATGAAGATTCTACAGATCATACCGAGTTCTCCAACTATTTCGATCTTGACGGAGACCAGCTGGTCTGGATGAATACGTGGGCCGAGAGAAAAATCGAGGAAAAACTCGTCCGGAACCGAATTTACCTGATGAACCTCTCTGACAACACAACGATGATGATCGCAGAGACACCGGACATTCACCACGAGTATGCATTCAGGCCACCAATCCCGCTGTCCGGGCGCTTCGTTGTCTTTAGCGAAGCCATGAACAACAACCTTTTCCTGTACGATACGGTCACCGGCAGGGAGACGTCATTGACTTCCGATGGATCAGCACCGGACGTACAACGGGAGAATGCATTTCCCGATCTTGATGGAGATCGTGTTGTATGGTCGAAACGGAAACCCTACGGATCCGCAGGCGACCTTGATATCGTGTTCATGAATCTCAGTACGGGAGTCAGCCGGGATATCTGCATCCTGCTGGGAGATCAGAAAGAACCGGCACTCTCCGGCCAGAGAATTGTCTGGACTGACACGCGAAACGAGCCTGAGGGCGGGGATATTTACCTGTACGATATGGGGACGGGTACCGAGACCGCGGTTTGCACGGAAAGGGGCTTGCAGCAGAGACCAAAAATATCCGGTAATTCTGTCGTATGGATGGATTACCGCGACGGGAATCCTGCTGTATACGTGTACAATATCTCGTATGGCAGGGAGACACGGATCAGCAGGGATAACTTTGTCGCTGATGCACCCCTGCTGTCGGGGAATCTTGTCGTGTGGCAGGAATATTCTGTCTTCGACCGGCGGGACGAACGGATGGGTTCAATTGTCGTCTTTGATACTGCAGCCGGTACGAGGGAAATCCTTCCCACAGGTACTGTATTTCCCCAACTTCTCGCTGTCGATGACAACCGGATCCTCTATGCCAATCCGGATGAAAAAACACTGGAAGAGGGATTTATCCATCTGTTCGAAATGGACATCCATGAACCGCCATCTCCTCCAGCTGTCGTGACACCGCTCCTGATAACCGCCACGGAAACGCCCGCCATGGTATTCGGCCCGGCAAAGACGGTGACGCAATCGGCACCGGGATCCCCCGCAGCGATCCCGGTCTTGTTCATAGCCCTTACAATTATTTTCCATACCAGAACCTGGTTGGGGAAAAAATAGGGATTCCTTTGTACGATTTCTCTGATGATACCTAGAGCGATGTTGAAAGGGAGTATCCTTTCAATTTCCTGATAATCATTTACCTGACAGGAGAAACCCCTATCTGCGGCCGGGAAAATGGCGGGGTGGGTCCCACTG
>NZ_PIZH01000558.1 GCF_002835825.1 Methanoregula sp.
CTTATCAGCTGAAGAACGACAACACGACCCTTTTTGTAACCCGGCGCTCCTCCCCTGTGCAACGATCGAGTGTGGGTTATTCCGTGAGGTGCCTCCGCTGTGTGTGCACCTGGTCAGGGAGGGACCGGGCTGTGAGTTGTGATAATGGGGGAAGCGTGGTACCTCATTCAGGAATCAGTATCGTGAATTGTTGGTTCCAGCACAATGCCTTTGTAGAGCAAGAGCGATAACGGAATGAGAACATCTCGTGGTGACTGAAATGGTATCTCTCAATAATACTCTTGAGTATATCGAGATGCTCGATATCGAGGACCAGCAGTACCTTGAGGAAATCATCCATCGCAGGCTGATCGAGAAAAAACGTTCCGGGATTGTGCGCAGGGCAAAGAAGGCAAAAGCCGGCGTGAAGAATAACCGGTGCCGTAGCGGGACAGCTGAGGATCTTCTGACGGATCTGAATGGTTGAGCTCGTCCCGGGAATATTCATGATCCTGCCAGGATCATCGGGAAGTAACCCCGACGCACATTTTTATATATTTCAATGTACATATATTATTGAGCAAACCCTGTCGGTGAACGATCATGGCAAAACCTATTGAGATCGGACTCGTGCTCGAAGGCGAGGATGCACATGCCTTCACGAAGTACCTACGGCACCCGACATTTACCCGCGAAGGCCTGGACCTGATCCGTGAGGCAAAGCACGACGCGGAGAACGCACGGCTTGAGTAGCCCGGGTTATCATGACCCGGCAGATCCCTTTTGAGAATCTTGAGTTTGTTCTCTTAAATGCTGTTCATGATCTCTCCGGGTTTCATTCATCAGAACCCGAACTCGATGCATTTCTCCAGGAGGATGCTCTTGAAAGCCAGTACAACCTGATCTCGGTGACGAGGCTGGTTTTTCATGAGGGCAAGCTTGTCGGGTATTTCACGCTCATCAATGACAGCATTGAAGTCAGGGCAGTTGAGGAATGCGACCGCGAAGAGAGTTACCGGTTCCGGAAGTACCCGGCACTGAAGATAGCAAGGCTTGCAACCCGGAACGATTGTGAGGGCTCGGGCATCGGCCGGAGCATGCTTCGTAAGATATTCACCATCTCGATTGCGTTGTCCCGGTATGTCGGCTGCCGGATCATCACGGTCGATTCCAAGCAGAGCGCTGTTGATTTCTATAAAAAATTCGGGTTCTGCCAGGCCATCCGGACTCCTGGTGAGACCGTCCCGCTCTATCTTGATCTCAAGAGTACACTTGCCAGGATTGAGAAGAGTGCGTGAAAAGTCCTAAATGCACCGAACCGGTATCTTGCAGATGGGGCCGGGTCCACGCAACCTGAACAGCATACGATCTGTCC
>NZ_PIZH01000559.1 GCF_002835825.1 Methanoregula sp.
CTTCTCCCGTTGCCTCTTCGCCGGCAGCGTCAGATGGGTATAAGCGACAGCTTTACGACCGTGGTCTTCTCGTCATTTGTCGATTACTTCGACATCGGGATTTACCTCAAATACACCCTCCTGACCCTTGAGGGCGGGTTCCCGTATACAAGCGCGGAGTTCCAGTATCCCATCCTCGCCTTCGTCCCGATGATGATCGCCGCCATTCCCGCCCTCCTCTTCCAGAACGCCATGGCGTTCTTCTTCACATTCCAGGCGCTGATGGTCCTGTGCGACATCGTTACTGTTCTCTGTGTCTACCTCATCTGCCTCAAACTCTTCAACGAGAAGACAGCACTCCTTGCAGGGCTCATCTATGCTGCAGCGTTCGCGGCAGCGTACTTTGTCATCACGAAGTACGACGCCTTTCCGGCGGCACTCCTGATGCTTGCGCTCCTCTTCACCATCTATGGCCACTCCGCGAAGGGATATGCAGTTTCCGTGATCGGCGCGTTTGCCAAGGTCTTCCCCGGCATTGCCCTCCCGTTTCTGATCCTTTTCAACGCAAAGAAAACCTCGCTCCGGGAGGAGATCATCGCCGCGCTGAAAGTCGGAGGTCCGGTTTTCATCATCCTCTTTGTCCCCCTCTTTGTCCTTTATCCGGAAACGCTGAAGATCTATCTTCCCATCCGCTCGGAGCTCGGGTATTACTCCAACACCCTGACCTTTACCCTGTACTCGTGGTTCCACGACGTCTTTGGGCTTAGCATCTCCATCGATCTCGTCTCAGCAGGGATGTACCTTCTCATGGGGGCGGGTTTCCTCATTCTCCTCTTTATCGCCTGGAAGCTCCCGCAGCGGGACGCCGTCCTGATGCTCAAACTGATCCTGTGCGCCATCGTTCTCGTGGTATTCTGCGCGAAGGTCCGGAGTCCCCAGTACATCGTGTGGTTCACGCCTCTTCTCTGCATCCTTGCGGTGGATGACTCCAGAAAGATAGCGGCGCTCTTCGTCTTCCAGGCACTCGCCTACATTGAGTTCCCGCTGATGTTCGGAGCATACTATACGGCCCTTACTTATACCGGGCCGGTCATGTCGGGCGGGTGGATGGTCACACTGGGGATGTTCACGCTGATGTACCTCTCCCTGCTTGCCTGTGTCTGGCTGGTTGTGGATCCTCCGAAGATTGTCTCCTCGCTCAGAAAAGCAATGCAGGCGCCTGCAGCATAATCGACCCACACGCCTTTTCCCCCCGCTCCCTCGCCGAACCGGGTATCTTTTTGATTACAGCTGTATATCCCAAAATAACCCACTCTCGATGATCTGTCTATTCGACAATTCTCAGAGACCACACGTCAGTGTCCTAACACTTGT
>NZ_PIZH01000560.1 GCF_002835825.1 Methanoregula sp.
ACAGGAGATTATTCATCACGCATTCCCGAAAAGAGATTTCATCATGCTGCATTCTTCAGGACCGGTTCGAACTGTTTTATCATGTGATATTTCATCCCGCCATACACGTTCTTCCGGAACCCGGAGATTTTTGTCAGGGGAATGAAGAGTGCCTTCAGGAACCGGGTCTTCAGGTCTGCCTGCGGGAAATCCAACAACCCGTTCCTGCAGTAATACCGGTAATCCGCCTGGAAGATAAACCTCATTTCTCCATACACCGAATCCCGGAAAATCTTGTGGCCTCCGACTGCGTAGAATGTCCGGGGCGGAATATAGCTGATCTCTGCACACTCATGGAGCCGTTGTGCCATTGTATCGCGCAGGGCGTCGAGCTCCCCGGAATCCGATACTTCGTCAGTCACGAAGTGAGCGTGGCATCCGCCATTGTCGGCCCATGCCACGAGCGCCTCCTTCAGGCAGGGGATCTGGTGCAGGGGACCGGCGATGACAAAGCCGATCTGCTTTCCTTTCAGGCCCGGGATATGCCCTTTAAAGAAACTCCGGTCAAAGAACTGTTTCCATGTCGACGATAGGTACCGGTCATGCACCGATCCGGCAATGACGATGATATCCGCAGGCACCAGCGTGTTCGTGAAAAAGTCCGTGTACCCGTCCGTATAGACACAGGTGTTGTCGTACCCGCACTGGCAGCACCCGAGGCAGCCTCCCTTTATGTTCACGTCATGGAGGTTAATGGTCTCGACAGAACCGGAGAACGTTTTTGCAAGCCGGGCGGTCATTGCGGAAAGGTTCGGTGAACTGCCGTCTTCATCCGTAAGGATGACAATCTTTTTTGTTTTGGTGTCAAGGGTCCGGGCCGGTGCACCCGGGGAATAGGCAAGTTGTGGCCAGGCAAGCGGGGCATTCTCCTGCTGGACGGGGATCTTCTCCTGCACTGCAGTGATGAGAAGGGAGGCGAACTGTTGCAGGCGTTTCTGCTCTTCTTCCTGTAGGAGATCGTCCATGGCCGCAGAATAAAACCCGAGGTACTTCATCCCGAGATCATCGCTGATTGCATGGATGTAGGCATGGGCGATCTGGTCAAAGAAATGGATGGAGGTCGAGATCGACGCCGCATACGTCCCGGCAAATACGTCCTGTGCATTCCGTTCGAAGATGAGTTCGATAAACCGCTTGTACTGGGAGGAGACGACCAGGTAATAGAGCGGGAATGCAAAGAGCACAAGGTCTGCCGACCGGACACTGTCGAGAATCGCATTCCACGCAGCGGTATCCTTCTCGATCTTCCGGATATCCTGTGCAACATTGAATTGTTCATACGTATGTTTCGGGAATTTTTTCTTTATGTACGT
>NZ_PIZH01000561.1 GCF_002835825.1 Methanoregula sp.
GGGCGACAGACTCCGGGCGCCTTCATCCCCATCACAATTCAATATTGCCCATCGCAGGTTTTCTCCAGAGCAAAAATACGTTCACGCAGCTCTTTTGCGGGATGCAGGCATTGATTGCCGAATACTAATGATTGAAACCGAACCGGAGTCGCCATCGGGCCCCCCGCGGGGGTGGCGGCAGGGAGCCATCATATTTTCATCCGTGAACAGATATTTTCCCCGTTCGGATGTGATCGCACGCTCAGGTCCGTTTCTCCAGGGTCCGCACATTTCCTTACGCGGATTGCACGGGTCAGCCGGGCTTCAGAGGTGGCCGGCCTTCTTCAGCCAGAGCCCTGTGCCGATGTACAGGCAGGCAACTGCGAGGATCGCTGTAACGATCCGGCCGATTGCTTCCCAGTCCCCGGATTGGAAGGCAGTGTGCAGGAGAAGAGCAGCCCAGATGACTGCACCGGCTCCGAAGACTGCAACCAGCACAAGCCCGAGGATGCCCCCGGCGCCGACCATGACAAGGTCATCCATCAGGAGCGCCTCCCTTCTGCCATGGGGGCTGCCGGGCTGCCGGGTTTCTCATGCCCGTTCATTCCAGATACCCCGCAAGCACTTCATCATACAGCTTCCTGACATTCTCCCCCGTTCCCGGCATATCGGGGAATCCCCTGCAGGTACCCGTGCGGCCGAGATCGCGCAAAAGATCGATGCGGTACTGACTTGTCGACGGGAACCATCCCTGTGACTCGTAATACCAGGAGAGGTACTCCTGCTCGGTCTGACCGGGTGTCGGGATGAAGAGCGCCCGTTCCTTTTTGAGCTCGGCCAGTTCCATCATGGAGGTATACCCGGACCGGCAGACGATGCACCGTGCCCGGTTCATCAGTTCCTCCTTCTCCTGCGTTGTTGCATAGTTCTTCACCATGCATTCCGGGGTGCTGGTGTGCGTGTTCTTTCTGCCGGGGCTGCCGAGGAGGACCGCCGATGTCCCCTCAAGCCGTTCGATCTGCGGAAGGAGGATCCGTTCGAGTTCGGTCCGCTGCGGCTCCGGGCCGGAGATGAGGAAGAGGTAATCGAGATCGTTTGTTGTCGCCCGTTTCTCTGCACTGGTGAGGATTCCTGCATAGCAGACCTTGCTCCTGATCGCCGTGGTGTCCGCCCGGGAGAGTTTGCCGGCAAGCGAGGAGGGGCCGGGCGGATTGTCCGGTACGATGACCCGGTCATATTTTCCAAAGAGCCAGCCGTTGAGTTGTACCGCCGCCAGCTCAAACGGCCATGCAACGAGCGGCAGGTGGTAATGGAGCTGATGGGTGATGAACAGCGACGGTATTGTGCCGGAATAGACCCCGAGCCGGTTGG
>NZ_PIZH01000562.1 GCF_002835825.1 Methanoregula sp.
GTCTGGTTGACCATCCACGTCGTAATTCTATGAAATTATCCGGGTATGAGCAAAAGAGTGCTGGGGAGTCGGACGGTGTACTAAACAAAACTGAAGGGAAAAATCCAGCAGAACCACACCAACATATTGACGTTAACCAGGAAACCGGGCAGGGCCGATCAAAAAAGAAGTACACCGCCCGACCCCTGCACGGGATCCGGGAAGGGTATGCTTACTTCACAATATCCTGCGAGAGTGCTGAAACGTTCTCGTCATCATCCTCATCGGACGACTTCGAGAAGAGGGACCGGAAGACCCCGGCAGGACGCTTTGTCTGTTTCCCGGCAATACGGGCACGGTACTCGCTCACCTGCTCATCACCAGAAAAATCCGGAATGAGGCGCCCTGCCTCTTCAAGACCTTCTTCCACCAGCATCCTGTCTGTGACATCGGTCAGGGACCCGGCAATCGCGACCGTCTTTCCGCTCTTCACCACCGGGACCTCGTTCACCTCAACCCAGATCTTCTTCCCCTCACGGGTTGCCATCTCCAGCCGGTAGGGGGGCTCCCGCTTCCCGGAGGCAACGGCACGGATGGTCCGCTCAAGGCCTGAAGCGTTCATCGGGTGGTCGGTCAGGTAGTCGGTCCAGAGGCGTTTTCCCTCGCCAGGACGGCACCCGAGCATGTCGCGGATCCGCGGGCTGGTAAAGACCATCCGGTGGTCGGGGGTATGGGTATAATACATCTGCGCCCCGCTTTCGAGAAGAACCATGAGATCGGCTTGGCGTTTCAGGATCGCCTTCTGCTCATTTTTCAGCGGGGTGACATCCCGTCCCGTGGCAACAATGGAGACAACCGTGTTGTCGGGACCAAGAACGGACCGGGCCGACCAGCTGATGCAGCGCAACCCCGTCTTGGTCGGGAGCCACTGTTCGACAATGCAGGCATACGGGGGACGGAAGAGCTTGGTCATCTGCGTTGCAACTACATCGGAGTACCGCTCCCCGGTTACCGGCATGAAGACGCTGTTGTTCAGTTCCTCGCGGGGCTTCCCGACAATTGCGCAGTAGGCCGCGTTGACAAAAAGGAGACGCCCTTCGAGATTGAACTGCACAATGAGATCCTGCTGGTTCTCAACAAGCTCCCGGTAATCCGCATCCATGGTATCCGTACCCGATACCCGCTGCCCTTGCCGGACCACTACCGGAATCGTCGGGACTGGTGGGCTTAACTCACGTATGATCATCTGTCGCAGAAGTATTAATGTTGCACGCTTACCGCCGTAAAACAGGAAATAGGTGGGAGGGGGAGGACAAAATCGGGGGGGTGTCAGACTGCGGCGCCAATGGTCTGCTGGCCATCCGTTACCC
>NZ_PIZH01000563.1 GCF_002835825.1 Methanoregula sp.
AGTATCCTCAATATCATACCGCACATTAATTGGCACTTCTGCAATCCGCAAATTATGATCGCTGATCTGAATCAAAATTTCAGAACCGGCAGACATCCCCTGACCATTCAGGTTAATCACATCAATCGCCCGCTTGCCGTACGCACGGAACCCGCTTTGGGAATCGCTGATATCTGCAACTCCGGCTATCCGGGTTGCACCGTCCAGCACTTTCATCCCGACTTTACGGTAGCTGGGAATATTCCGTTCATTCTTTTCCAGGAACCGGGATCCGATAACAACATCAACATCAAGCTTGACCAAGGCATCGAGGAGCCGTCCGACATCATCCGGGTTGTGCTGGCCATCGGCATCGAGGATGACCAGGGCATCGACATGAAGTTCGCGGGCCTTCTGAAAAATGTCCTGGAGTGCAGCACCATAGCCGGCATTATTTTCATGATGGATAACAAGAGCACCCAGTTCTTCAGCAATGGCTTTTGTGGCATCGGTTGACCCATCATCTATGACAAGGACCGTGTCAACAAATTTTCTCGTCCCGATAATTGTTTTTGCCAGGCATTTTTCCTCGTTAAATGCTGGCATCGCGGCAAGAATCCTGACAGAATTCTTCCAGTCAGGGTCTGACGGAAGATCTGAAAGATTTGTGAGGGGGGCTTCCTCAACTCTCATGTTCTGGGACTGCAGGTGGGCAATAATATCCGTTTCAAGATGGAACCCGTCAGTTTTGAAGTCAAGTTTATCCAGTGCCCTTCTGCTGAATGCACGGATGTCGGACATCGGGTCAGTAAAAGGAAGACTGTCGTTATTCTTTTTTGGCAGTTTCCGGAGTGTCCGTGAGATCTCTGTTGAAAAGGGGACGTTATGCTGGACATCCAGGTAATGCGATCCGATAACTAGATCTGCATCCCCGGTAAGAGTTGCTGCCGCAACTTTGGGGATATCGTGGATATGAGCGTATGCATTGGGACCGATATAGACCGCCGCTTTGCATCCATATTCCCGGGCATTTTTCAATCCCAGTAACAGTGCATAAGCTCTGCCCGTATGGACATGAAGCCGGATTACATCTGCGCCGGCCATCTTGGCAACCTCAGGGGTCTTGTCGGTAGAATTGTCATCCACCACGATCACCCGGTCCACGTGCTGGCGTACCTGGAGCACGACCGACCCGAGCGCGATCTGCTCATTGTATGCGGGGATTACGGCAATGAGGCCCTGGTGGGGATTGACATCGCTGTCTGTGACTTTGATGAGCCGGGCGTCAAACGATGCCGTATCCTCTGCCCGTGCGCGATGCGATTCCTGCGGGGGAAGGGATACGGTGGGTGACATGATTGTGCTCACA
>NZ_PIZH01000564.1 GCF_002835825.1 Methanoregula sp.
GGCGTGAAGAGTCGACATACACCATCCGGGGGGAGACCTGGACATCGCGGAACCCGGCACAGCTGACAAGCGGGTAGAGTTCCCTGCCGATCAGGGCGTTCCCACCCATCTGCTTCTGGATGGTGACAAGACACTGTACCGCCTTCCTTGCACATGCATCATCAGGATGGAAGAATGTCGAGCCGTGATCGCCTTCAATCACCGTGATCGACCCCCCATCTTTCAGGAGCGGGCGGAGCCGTTCAAGAGCCATCCTTGGATCGGCAAGGTGTTCTAGCACGAAACAGAGGAAGATGTGATCGAAGCTGGCAGGGCTGAATGGCAGAGTAAAGATATCCGCCTGCCGGAAGGTAACGTTCGTGATCCCGGCCTCCCGGACCTTCTTTTCTGCCTGGGCAAGAGACTCTGCAGAGATATCGACAGAGGTTATGATTGCCCCCGGGCTATTCCTTGCCAGAATGACCGTCTGGGCACCGGTTCCACAACCGGCTTCCAGAACCTGGGAGCCGACAGGGAACCTGGTATCGTGATGAAGATGAGCGGTAAGTGTTCTGGCCTGATCAGAAAGGCGTTCCGATTCCCGGGAAGAGTATCCGTGTACATAGATGTCTTCGGTCATGATAGGGTATGTGCTCAAGGCCGGATCTGCATACAAGACCGGCTTATTATGTACATATTTGAGTTATGTTGTACAAAAAAGTACTGTATGCGGAGCGTTTGATGGGAACGCTCACCGCAATGAAGAAAGATACGATGGAGACGGGTGAGACCAATGGAACGGCAGGGATCTGTGCCCGCTCTCTGGCATTCACAGGTACCTTTCCGGATACCGTACCCTGAATTCCTGGCAGGGCATCGTGCTGGTCATTTCCAGGATACGGAGCGTGCCGGTGGCGGGGTTGACAACGACTGGCTGGAACGAGCAGGAATCCCGGTCGGCGTTGTAGCCGGTGACAATTACCACCTGCGTACCATCATCGGACTGCAGGAAATCTCCCACCGCATACAATACCGGTGCTTCAAGCGGTGCCAGGTTTGATGGGGGATGGAGGGAAAGTACCGGAGAGCCTGACAGGTACAGAACCCCGAGTGCAGCACCGAGCACGATTACTGCAACGCCAATAACTGCTGCCGGGATGACAAGGATATGTTCCATTTCTGCTCTTTTAATTCTGCTAATTCTATAGATTGAGGCAATAAACCTTTTTATTATAGTCTCATGTCAGCAAACCTGCAGGAACCCGGTACTTCACGAGTTTAATTTTTACTCAGGATTTTGGATCTCACGGTCTTTTGTGGGGGTCGGGCAGGGGCCGGACGGTTTTTATGACCCGTGGTGGTGAAAA
>NZ_PIZH01000565.1 GCF_002835825.1 Methanoregula sp.
CGTGATGTATGCCCGGAAGTGACGAGAAGAACACGATCTGGTTCGTGGGCGCCGGTGCCGGCGACCCGGAACTGATCACGGTGAAGGGGAGGAAGCTGCTGGACAAAGCCGAGGTGCTGATCTACGCGGGATCGCTCGTGAGCCCGGCGCTTGTCGAAACCTGCTCGGCAGCGGAAAAGGTCGACAGCTGGGACCGGAAGCTCGACGACATTGTTGCCATCATGATCGACCGGGCAAAGAAAGGAAAGCGGGTCGTGCGGCTCCACTCGGGCGACTCCGCGATCTTCGGCTCGATTGTCGAGCAGATCGCAGAGCTGGAAAAAGCCGGGCTCACCGTGAAGATCGTTCCCGGTGTCTCATCGGTCTTTGCAGCGGCAGCAGCCCTGACAACCGAGTACACGCCCAAGGGAGTTGCCGACACGCTCATCATCACCCGTCCCGCGGGAAAGACGCTGGAGAAAGATTACATCCCCGAGCTCTCGAAGGTCCCGGCAACGATGGCATTTTTCCTTGGGAGCGAACACTTCTCCGAAATTACGGAAAAGCTCTCGTGCCCGAAAGACACGCCTGCGGTCGTGATCTTCCATGCCTCGTGGCCCGACCAGAAGATCATCCGGGGCACGGTCGCCGACATTGCACAGAAGGCACAGGACGCCGGTATCACGCGGTCGGCCCTGCTCATCGTGGGCCGCTCCGTGCTCGGCACCGCGTCCGGCTACAAGCGCTCGCACCTCTACTCATGACCGGGACTGTTGTGATCACGTTTCCGTACTCGAAAGAAGAAGCGGAGCGGATCGCGGAGTTTCTCGGTGCGGACGTGATGGAATATTCCGCGGAGATTTTCAAACAGGTCTTCTCCCAGAAAAAGCGGATTGTTGGGCTGATGTCGATGGGGATCGTTGTCCGGAAGATCGCCCCGCTGCTGGATGACAAGTGGACGGACCCGGCTGTTGTCGTGGTCAGCCCGGATATGCGGTTTGCCGTGCCAGTTCTCGGTGGACATCACGGGGCCAACGAGCTCGCAAAGGAACTTGCCGGCATCGGCTTCATCCCGGTCATCACGACCGCAACGGAGTCACGCGGCCGCGATTCGGTGGAGACGATCGCGGACCGGACAGGAACGGATGTCCTGAACCGGGACTCGACCCGGGAAGTGAATGCAGCCATTCTCACAAATGATATCCCCGTCCACGCGGTCCAGGGCCCTGGCATCGTCCTTGCCGGCCCGGACGTATCAGTCCTCATCAGGAAAGGGACGTACTCGGTTGGGGTCGGCTGCCGGAAAGGGATCCGGGCCGACGAGGTTGCCCTGGCCGTGGAAGAAGCCCTTGCAGAGAACGGGAT
>NZ_PIZH01000566.1 GCF_002835825.1 Methanoregula sp.
AAACTGACCGGGCGGGAAAATGTCCGGTTCTTTGCCGATCTGTACGGTGTCCCGAATGCAGGAGGCCGTGTTGATGTAGTCCTTGCTGTTATGGAGCTGACTGACAGGGCGGACGATCTCATCAGGATATACTCCGGGGGGATGCGGCGGAGGCTCGAACTTGCCCAGGCGCTTGTCCATGAACCCAAGGTCCTCTTCCTCGATGAGCCCACAATCGGGCTCGATGTCGCTGCACGGAAGAAAATCTGGGAGCATATCCAGTCCCTGCGAAAGAAAGGGATGACGATCTTTGTCACAACGCATTATATGGACGAAGCGGACCAGTTCTGCGACCGGGTCGGCATCATCAGTAAAGGCCGGATTGCTGCCCTTGGTACACCTAAGGAACTCAAGGCACGGCTGATGAAGGATGTCATCACTGCCAAAGTCGAAGGGACATTTGTCCCCCCAGAGCTGGAGGGGATTGTTTATCTCGGCAACAATAATGATGAGGTTTCCTTCACAGCAGAGAACGGGCGGGAAGCGCTCCCGATTCTGGCTGATGCTCTTGGAAAATCCGGGGGGGTCGTCAGATCGATGTCGTTGCGGGAACCTACTCTCGATGACGTATTTATTCAGGCTGTCGGGCAGCAGGAAGAGTCCCATGCTTTCGATTACAACAAGTTCAGGACAATGCTGCGGAGGAGAAAATGAACGGCACTGTTACCTACATGAAACGCGATTTTGTCAAATGGGGCCGGGGGAAAGTTGCCGTCATATCTGCTCTGATCATGCCGGCTGCGTGGCTCATCTTCGTCGGGCTTGCCCTGCCGGTGAAGTTTACCGGTAATTATCTCGATTTTATTGTACCGGGAATCCTTGTCATGACCATGCTCTCTGCCGGGCTCTCCGGGGGTGCACTTCTGATGTTTGACAAGATACTCGGGTTCCTTAACAAGTTCCTTGCCCTCCCGACTCCCCGGAGCAGCATCCTTGTCGGTAAGATCCTCTTCATCACCGGCCGTGGGTTGATCCAGGCAACCATCATCCTCGCCATTGCGCTTCTTATCGGCGCAACCCTGATGAATCCTGTTCAATACTGCCTCACGTACTTCATTCTCTTCCTCTTCGGTGTCATGCTCTCGGCATTTGCCACAACCATTGCACTCTACCTTGAGGATCACGACTCATATTCAGCCTTCAACACGATGATCTCCATGCCGCTCTTTTTCACGTCCAGCGCCCTGATGCCCTACAGTGTGATGCCGGCCTGGCTTGCAACGATCGCTCATCTCAATCCGCTCAGTTATGCGATCGATGCAATCCGGGCAGCAATGGGAGGTACGATCCTG
>NZ_PIZH01000567.1 GCF_002835825.1 Methanoregula sp.
GGCTATTCCTGTACCGGCCCCCATCTCATCCATCTTCCGGAGAAGCGCCACCATGCAGAAGAACGCCGCGGCTTCCACCGGATCACGGAAGTGCACCAGCTGGGCATCGGTCACCCGTTCGAGCACATCCGTGAGCTGCCGCCCGTACTCCTGCTCATCGGCTTTCAGCGCCCGCGTGGTCTTCTTCCACCGCAGGATGACCGGATCGAATTCCATCCGTCGCATACAGACACCGCCGGAGAATGATGCGGGCACCCTGATGAGTCTGAGGCAGGGGCGGGGTGAAAGTGCCCGGCTCTGCCGGCCAGCCATGGCAGGACTGCCGGGCAGTAAACCGTTAAGCCACCCCATGCCCTACCGGATGATCAACCACATCATGAGAAGAGAAGAGGCCCGAGAAGAAGACCCTCCCCTGCGGAGGTACGAGATGCCGGACGAACAGGCCCGTGCCCTGCCACTCCTCCCGGAGCGGGACACGTTTGCCGTCCCGGGTGAGCGGATGTCGGCTGATGAACAGGAGTCCATCGCCCGGCCGGTCCTTATGCCGCCCCTCCACCCTTCCGAACTCCCGCATGCCACGGAGCGGATCCAAAATTCTGTACCGGACCCCCGTCTTGACGACCCGGAGTGGGGCACGGCAAAACGGGCGCCTGACATCCCCCCGGAAACGAAGCGGCTCCTCCGGCCATGGGACGACGAACCGGCCCCGTGATACTCACCCTGCGCGCGGTTCTTTTTACATCCCGCCTTCAAGCCGGATCAGCTTGCAGTGCGCCTGCACAACCCCGGACGAGGTCATACGGTACTCGGGCACCCATGCCATACACTGCTCGCGCTGGCAGGGAATGAAGCCAGCAGGGTTGTCCCGGCCGGCAGGGCGGCTCATGAAGGGGCAGATGCGTTCGGGTTCCATGACATGCTCACGTTCCTGTCACAATCTCTCTTTCTCATCCCAGATAATTCCGATAGATCGAGAAAACCAAAAGGCTGACAGGGATCCGCGATCGCCTGTCGCCAGTGGGCAGGGAACGTTCCGGGTCCTGCACGACACCCCGGCCGCAACAAAAGGAAGGATCAGGCGCTCTCGTACACGAGCGCGAGATAGCGTGCCTCGAAGATCACAAGAGGCGCGGCAAGAAGGAGCTGGACGACAATCCCGAGTACCGGTACCGATGCGATGATACCAATCAGGAGCCCGAAGATAATCTGGATGAGCAGGATGATGAGGAGTGCCAGGAGGTACGTTCCCCAGCCGATCCGTCCGATGGGCTCCCGCTGTCCCTTATACACATATCACGCTCCCGACCAAAAGGAAATTGTAGATCCTGGTG
>NZ_PIZH01000568.1 GCF_002835825.1 Methanoregula sp.
CTGCATAATAGTGAGTGTCGCGTCATCCGCAGCCTTGCTGCGTCTGGGGGTAATAATCGATACCTTTCCTGTTCATGGGGAAGAAAAACGATCCAGGGGATCATCAAGCCCGATCGAATCGACACGCATATCCATTGTTGTTGTCTGGGCCCTTTTCATAACCGGTACCGCACTGATCCTGCAGGAAGGGCGACTCGCGATTATTACCGGAACGGTAACCATTGTCGCTGCGGCCCTCTTCCTCTTCACTGCGCTTGCCTTCTCCTTTGCCGTCCTTCACACCATGAAACACAGGACAACGAAGATGACCGAGGCCGCGGACATGGCAGAGCTTGAAGCAGCACTTATCCGGGTGTCACGAACGACGGGTATCTCGCCCCATGATCTGCTGGCACGGCAACAGAAGAGGAGGCAGGGGATGGCAGGATCACTGGCCGAAAGCGGTATCGAAAAATAAAAAAACGGGTATGGAAAAAACCCTGCTTTTTTCATCAGCATTTTACTTCCTGTTGTGGTTCGGAAAACCCGCTCATACCAAGAGCAAACTGGAATGAGAAGGCACCTTACCCAAACAGTTTTTTTGATTGTTCGAGTGCTTCAACCGCAGGCAGCTTTTTTCCGGTCAAAAACTCGATGCAGGCCCCACCACCGGTCGATATATGAGTGAAATCCTTTTCGATGCCCAGCTTTTCGATGACTGCGGCCGTATGCCCGCCACCGGCTACAGAGAGATCCACCTGCGATGCGGCCTTCAGGAGCTCGTAGGTGCCGGTGGCATAATCGGCTTCCTCGAATACCCCGGCCGGTCCATTGAATACCACGGTTCCTGCTTTCCGGATCACCCCCTTAAGGGTTGCGAGGGCATCCATACCTGCATCAAGTACCGGGGTATTTTCCGGTATCGCACTGACCGGGTACTCTGCGCGCCGGTCGTTTGCCCGGACCGAAACCCAGTCCGGCATGATGATCTTCTCCCGGAATTTTTCCAGGATCGCTTTTGCATTCCCAATCTCGCTTTCGTACTTGAGCTGGTGTATCAGCTGGGTTGACGGTTTCCCCAGGGAATAGCCATCGGCAAGGAGGAACACATTCGCAACGACGCCGATAACCATCACCTGGTCGGAAATGCCATGCTCGAGCATGTGCCGGGCGACAGCTATTGAGTCATCCACTTTCGTGCCCCCAAGGACCATGCAGACCGGCCGCGGCGCCCCTGAGAAGACACGGGACAGGGAGAGAACCTCTTTTTCCATAAGAAGCCCGGCAACCGATCGCATCATAAGGGGGAGGCCCACAACGGTCGGCTGGGACCGGTGAGCCGTTCCGAAC
>NZ_PIZH01000569.1 GCF_002835825.1 Methanoregula sp.
GATCATGGTAAGCGTCTTTCCCGATCCCTGCCAGTGCCAGATGAGCCCCTTGTTCCTGTCGGTCTTTCCTGCCAGATTATCGAGAACCCGGTTTACCATCTTGTTTGCAGCCCGGTACTGGATATACCGGGGCAGGACCTTGGTATCCTCACCCCTCTCCCGCCGGGAAAAGAGGAAAAACCGCAGGATATCAAGGAGGCATTCCGGAGTCAGCATTGTTACCGCTGCATCATGCGGTTCCGTACCCTCGATCTTCCATTCATCGACCTTCACTTCGGTCTGCCACGGAACGATCGGGAAGAACTTCACAATCTGCTCGGCAGCCATCCCGATCTGCACATACTTGTAAAGCTCACGAACGGCCTGCTCGTACTTCTTGATCTGGGAATAGGCTGTATGCCAGTCCTCCGCAAGGCTTGCCGGGTCCTTGCATTCGATGTTGACAAGCGGGATTCCGTTTATGTAGAGGAGGATATCGTTCCGTATCCGCTCTGTTCCATCATGGATGACCTGGCGGGAGACAACAAAGTCATTGTTTGAGAGATTCGCGTAATCGATGAGCTGGACATAATATACAGTCCGCTCTTTTTCCAGCCGGACCGGAATGCCTTCCTTCATGAACTGGAGGATTTGCTTTGCAGCCTCGGCACCGGACCCACGGCTCTGGAGCTCCCGGACTGCGAGCCAGATCTCTTTCTCTTCAAGACCACTCTCTTTATTGATCTTTTTAATCGCGCGGATGAGCGGGTTCACAAGCAGTGGTTCCTTGTAGCTCTCCCGTTCAAGCTGATCAGCGGGGGTGAAGGTCCAGCCGGTTGCCTGGAGTTTTTCAATGAGGGGATCTTCTACGAGGATTGCTTCGAGGGATCTCATGGTTGGGGCTCCGGGAAGGATGTTAATATCGATATGGTTAGTTCCGTTAATTCCAGCGCCTTGGCGGTCACCTCGCACAAAGGAATGAATTGCTGAACCAGTGGCAGATCTGCGGTATAGAAAGCCTGCGGATCAAAATCTCCGTCTGGGTATCGTGCCGTCGCATGGGGCTGCATAATCCGGGAGAGTTCAAGAAGCAATGACGAGGCATAAGACGGAGTGAGTAATTTCAGATCGGTCTCTTTCTTTGCGCGTTCAAAATTTTCTTTGGTAATGATCCTGTCAAACTCTTCGATTAATCGCGTAGAATCTTCGGGAGATTCTGTCCGTACTCCACCCACCATTTCTTTCAAAATTTTTTTAATCCGGTTGAATTCACGTTCAGAGAGAGTATAATTTTCAATTGCCTCGTAATCTGCCTGAAACTTTTCTTCCATTCTTTTGAACGTGATAAAC
>NZ_PIZH01000570.1 GCF_002835825.1 Methanoregula sp.
ATCCAAGGGGTACGCTATCGGGATTGAGAACTTAAAGGAGTTCGATACCCCCATAGATCCCAGGGAGGAGATCCCCGGGTTTGTTCCGCCGCAGTCATATTGTTATGTGGATGGGTTGACGGTGGCGGAGTGAGAGTCCCCGGACCGAACCCCATGGATTTGCCGATGCCAGTGTGCTCCGGGCGGATGTGGCTGTAACGTTGCTACATACCAGGTTCCATCATGCCCGGATATATTAATGTCTTTGAGATACAACAGAACCGGTACGACAGCATGCAGCCGTTACCCGCGCCGGAACCTTATACGCTTCCCCTCACCATAAGGATAGATCGGAGTCTTTTCATCCTATTGTCTGTCATCTTCCTGCCGGTCATCGCGGGCTTGTTTAATTATGCTGCTTTTACAGATCCACCGGACAACATAGCGGAATGGATATTTTTCATCCTGATGCTGGCGTTCTTTTCGCTCATATATCTTTACATCATCACGCTGGAGATACGGCTGACAGAAGACAAGGTATCGATCGGGCGGTGGTTTTACAGACAGGAAATGGAGTACAGCAGGATAACCGCAGTACGGTATTATTTACAGCCTTCGGAATATCAGAATCTCCCGATGCTCGAATTGTCCGACGATTCTGGCAATACGATCAAAATAGGCCTCGGCATGTTTGATTACCCAAAAAACCACTTTATTATCTATGATGTGCTGAAAAAGAAGGCCACTCGGGCTGGCATCAAAAAATCCATGGGGGAATTTTTTATCGATCCGAACGCAACGCCCTGGAAAAAGGACCTGCTGCCGGAACCGTATATGCTTCCCCTCACCCTGCGGATGAACCAGGATTCTTCCACCATCTGGTATGTCACCATTCCGCTCCTCATCGTGGTCTTGTTTATTATCGCCATGGTCTCAGAACCAATGATGAATATACCGGGCTGGATGGTTTTCCTCGTGGGGATTACAGCTTTTTTGCTCGTGTATCTTATCTATATCAGACCCGCGGTCCGGCTGACCGAAGACAGGATATCCTACCGGGAATGGTTCTTCTGGAAAGAGATGGAGTACACGAGAATAGCCGCTGTCCGGTATTATTGCCAGGATTTGTCGTCTACTCCGGATTCGGGCCAGTTGCTCGAATTGTCCGGAGATAACGGCGACAAAATCACCATGAGATTCGGGATGGGTTTCAGCCCGGGAAACCTCTGGATCATCTACGATGTGCTTAAAAAGAATGCCCGTCATGCGGATCTCGATAAAACCCCGGAGAAATTCTTCACCGATCTGAGCGCACCTTCCTGGAGCTGACACCTGCCCCGGAACCAC
>NZ_PIZH01000571.1 GCF_002835825.1 Methanoregula sp.
GTATTGAAGAATACGAGTGAAACATACAGGACAGCGACCGGCACGGTAATATAGAAGCTCCGGTTCACGTCCATGACAAAGCCCTGGAACGGGTGCTTCAGCTGGTTGATGAGGTTGCGCCACTTGTCATAATGCGCAAGCTGGGCAAAGAGATGCTCTTCGCCCGACATCGTCATGATCGGCACCTCATCATACTCATGAAGCCATTTTCCCTTCCGGTACCGTTCGGCTTTCTCAGTTTTTAGGGAGATGAGATCGATGAGAAGGATAAACACGAGAGAGCCGATAGGAAGGACCGCATAGGTTACCGCAGTGAACTGCAGAATCGCCCCGCCCCCGACCATCCCCATGACCACCATGATGATGATGAGGAAGAGCGGCCCTGCCACGAACAGGGTAACATAGGATTCGGCAACGAGAGAAAGAAAATTCAGGAACTGTTTCTGCTCGAACCTGGCCTCCTCCTGGTAGAGCCGGACCCGCATAGAAAGAAAGCCGGCCATATCGCCACCGCTTTCAATAACCGAGAGAAGATCTTCGAGGAAATTCTTCAGTTTTTCCGAGGGCGTCGTTTCCGTGAGGTGTTTCAGGGAGGTAATCACATCATGCCCGAAGAAGTCCGCGTCGCGGACAACCTGCCGGAATTCAAGGGCGACTTCCCCGTAAATATTGGCATTCTCCGAGAGCGACCGGAAGATCACCATCAGCTGGGCCCCCCCCCGGCGCATGGCATACATGTAGGCGACCGCATTGTGGATGGTCATATTGATCTTGGTGGCCCGGTTTGATTTCTCAAAGCCCGGCATCCTGAGGAGACCGTTAAAACCGACATAACTCCCGAGCACGAATGCCACGATAATCGCGACACCCTGGAAAAAGAAAAAGGTGGAGATCCCGGCAATCGCCTCGGGGATCGGCAGGTTCAGCACATTGTAGATACCGACCTGCCCTCCTCCCCGCGGGATGGCAAATATGAGGGAGACGAAGAAGCCGCAGACAGCGAAGACAGCGCCGATCCCGATCGCAAGAAGGATCGAGCGTTCAAGGTAGTGCTCGAGCGTGATCGCACTCCGTGACGATATCAGATCGGCATGAAGGCTCTGGAACCGGATGGGATCCCGCTTGATCCACTCCCGTATAAGCGACTGGAGTTTCATTTCAGGACCTTTCTGATATCCCCCAGGTTTTCAATGATCTGCTTCGGATCAATCAGGTATGCCTGGAAAATCCGGGACACGGACACATAGTCCCGGATCCCCTGGTCACGCATGGCAGTCAGGATCTCCTTCCTCAGCTTGGTTTCGGCTTCCAGCTGGTCCTTGCTCC
>NZ_PIZH01000572.1 GCF_002835825.1 Methanoregula sp.
AACTGGACGCCCTGGTTTTCCTCGCTGCCGGCGCCTCGATTCTCTGGGCAATGGTCCTGATCCCGAAAGACCTATACCCATAGTTCCCTCCCCGCAAATGGAACGCAGGCTTATAAACCAGATCGGATACCATTAGCTAATAATATCCTCAGGCCCGGCCCGGGCTGGGGGTGGTGTTGCGATGATCCAGATCTATCGTTCCCGGAAAGATATTGAACCGGCTATTACCGATATCATCGACGCTCCCTGCGAGGGCGCGTGGGTCCGCATGACCACCCCCACGGATGCGGAACTGACGGAGATCGCCTCCTCCTGCAGCCTTCCGCCGGATTTCCTCCGCGCAGCGCTCGATGAGGAGGAGCGGCCGCGCATCGATTCCGATGACGGTGTGGTTCTCATCGTCCTCGACATTCCGATGGTCACCCAGGTGGCAGGGATCCAGACCCTGACCACCCTGCCGCTTGGCATCATCATCTCAGAAAAGATGGTTGTCACGGTCTGCAACCGCCAGACGCCTATCCTTGACGACTTTATTTCGGGCAAGGTCCGCCACTTCCACACGGTGAAAAAGACCCGATTCCTCTTCCAGATCTTCTACCGCAATGCCTCCTCCTACCTGCACCACCTGCGCCAGATCGAGCGGACAATCTCCCGGATCGAGGTGGAGCTCCACCGCTCCATGAAGAACGAGGAGCTCTTCCAGATGATGGAGCTGGAAAAGAGCCTCATCTACTTCTCGACCTCGCTCAAGTCCAACGAGGCCGTTCTGGAGCGCATCCTCCGCACCAAGCCCCTGAAGATGTACGAGGACGATGCCGAGTTCCTCGAAGACGTCATCATCGAGAACAAGCAGGCTATGGAGATGTCGCAGATCTACCTGCACATCTTAAACGGCATGACCCAGGCCTTTGCCACCATCATCTCGAACAATCTCAACATCGTGATGAAGTTCCTTGCCTCCATCACGATCATCATCGCCATCCCGACGATGATTGCGAGTTTTTACGGTATGAACGTGGGCGATCTCCCCCTCTCGGGAACGCCGCTCGCTTTTGAGACCATCTTCATGTTCTCCGTCATGATCTCGGTGCTGCTCGGCCTCTTCATGTGGCGCAAAAAGTTCTTTTAATCCCTCTTTTCGCCCGTTTCCCCCGGCCCTGCCGCGCCTGCCATCATGCCGGCCTTAGCCGGGACGGCTGCCTTCGCAATAGTTCGTTGCAAAATGACCGACGAGACCGTGCGGTCGGGAAGAAACATACGGAAAAGGGGAGAGATGGGCCCGCTGAGATTCGAACTCAGGACCTCCGCCATGTCAAGGCGACGTCA
>NZ_PIZH01000573.1 GCF_002835825.1 Methanoregula sp.
GTGTTCTGATGCCCATCAAGATTGAGTGCGGCTGCAACGGGTTTCACGTTTTGAGCACAGAGGGCCGCAATAAGATCCTCGTATCGGCTGACAATCTGAAAGCGGTTCACCTCGCTTTAGATCACCATTATTGGAGATATTTGGCTGATAAGAAAGGAAAACAACGCCGGGAAGGAAAGGTCGTGGGTTGTCCGCTCTGTGAAATGATGCATGGGGGGTCGAACTGATGGTCTGGATCCACGTCTACATGACCCGGTGGAACAACGTTCGCTCTGAAGTCCATGAGACAAAGGAGGAGGCGGACCATGCGTACCGGCTCCGAGAAAGCCTCAACCACCCGCAGAAAATTTTCGAGGTGGTCCTCTGATGCCGCCCGACTCCCGCTATCAATGCAACTCCCCGGTACCCTGCCGGCGCCAGGATAATCTCAGTCCGCGGTACTGTCTGAACTGCGAGGACCTCCAGCTGACCGAGAAGGAGAAGGAAGCTCGCGAGTTCATCGCGAGAGAATTGAAAATCTACAACGAGACTCCGTTCCCGAACGGTGCGGCAATCCTCTACCCGGGCATTGAGGGATCGCATCCGGTCAACGCATCCAAATGGCTCCGGGAGGTGGCGTGATGTTGCTTTTCAAACCCTACCACGTCTGGCCAATCTGGATGAAGGAGAAGACCGAGACCCGACGGCTCTGGAAAAGACAACGGGCCATCTTAGGCTCCCGGCACCAGGCGCAGACCAAGATGTACTCCAATGAGTACTTCGCGAAGCTCGATATCATTGAGATTTATCAGCAGCCCCTGGGCGCGATGACCGAACAGGACGCCAAGGCCGAGGGAGGGTACACGCTCGCGCAGTACCGGCACGTGCTCGAAGAGATCAACGGAACCCCATGGGACGACAAGCAGGTCGTCTTCGTGGTCAGGTTCGAGAAGGTGCCATTCGATCATTACGGCACGGTTCAGCAACCGTGGCTTACCAAGGAGGGGCTGCAACTGCAGAACCTTTACCTGAATCATCTGGATGCTGTCAGAGGGGCGTGTTCGGCATGACTTCCGAACCACGATGTCTCGTTTCAGGGAAAAAACCCCTGATCCCATACTGCACCTGGCCTTTCTGGTGCCCGCTGAGTGGAGACCCAATCATCTGCGGAGTGAGGGGCGGAGATCGGATTCATCCAGAAGTCATTTCGACGAGGAGAGATCTATGCCCCTATACACATCTCCGAGCTCACGAGACGGATCCCTATCTCGTATCCCGCCTTCTTCCTGAAAAACAAGAGTACATACCTCGTCTTTAACAAAACAACCAAACATACCTACAAGTCAA
>NZ_PIZH01000574.1 GCF_002835825.1 Methanoregula sp.
GTTGTCGACACACCTTGACCAGGAGCCGGGAAGATGCCCGATGCTCATCCTATCAACTCGTTCGTCGGCCTGCAAAAACACATCGTCGTCCGATGGAAGCGTCACCACAAGAGTTGGATCGAGTTGTGGCTCGAACCCAGGGAGCAGGCCTTCATCTGTTACCGGTGCCGTGCCGTATTCACTGGCTACCACGACCGAACGCTGGTCCGGTTGCGCGATCTCGACATCGCCAGTCATCGTGTCTACCTCTGGATGCCTCGACATCGAGTGGACTGCCCGCGAGACGGTGTGTGCCGCGAGGCGACGCACCTCGCACGGCGTGGTGCGCGCTGCACGAAACGGTTCGAGAAGCTGCTGTTCACCCTGACCAAGGACATGACGGTCAAGGCCGTGGCGACGCTTCAAGGCGTCGACTGGGAGATGGTCAAGAACGCCGAGGTCCGCTACATTGCCGGACTCCTGCGGAAGCGGGACCTCGACAAGATCACGGACCTCGGCATCGACGAGGTCTCGGAGAAGAAGGGCCACCGCTACCTGACCCTGGTCACCGATATCCGCCGTCGCAGGGTCATATGGGTGGGTCGGAGGAATGACCGAGCCGTCATCAGGGCGTTCTTCCGATGGTTCGGCAAGAAGCGGTCCCGTCGCATCAGGCGCGTCGTCATCGACATGCACGACCCCTACGAACTGGAGCTTCGTGTTCGGTGTCCTCGCGCCAGCCTCATCTACGACCACTTCCACGTCATCAAGCCGATGGGCGTGGCCATAGACAACATCCGCCGCCGCATCCAGGGCCAGCTTCCGCCCGAGGGACGCCGCTATCTCAAAGGCAGTCGCTATCTGCTCCTGCGCCCCAGCGAGACGCTCACCTCGAAACAGTGCATCTCCCTCAAGGAACTCCTCGACCTCCCCGGCAACGTCGAGCTCACCACCGCCTACCTCCTCAAGGAAGACCTGCGCGCCGTGTTCCGTGAGCTCGACCCGAAGGTCGCCCGTACAGAGCTGCGCGACTGGAAACGTCGTGCCATGGAGAGCGGTATCCCCGAGATCATCGACTATGTGAAAATGCTGAACCGTCGCCGCTTCGGCATCCAGAACTTCTTTCGTCACCGTCAGACCAACGGCCTGAGCGAGGGGTTCAACAACGTGGTGAAGACCCTGAAGAAGGACGCCTACGGCTTCCATGACTGGCGGTACTTCCGTCTGAAAATCCTCCGAAAGTGCGGGAAACTGGAATCCGGTGATTAGATCGGTATTGAACCCGTATTTTTCAGAGAGGGATCCACACTAATTCCAGTTGATCCACAAAAAAGACCATCGGGACG
>NZ_PIZH01000029.1 GCF_002835825.1 Methanoregula sp.
AAATTCCGGGGAACGGACGTCGAGGAACTCACCAACACAATCAGCAAGACAATGGTCTGGCCAAAGGAGGGACAGATGGAAGGGGAGGACGCACGCGATGTCGTCTTCACGTTACACCGGCTCGTGGTTGCGATTGACAAGGAGCTTGGGATTGCAGATGCAGAGGTCGGGGAGTTCCGGTAGAGCCCGCTCCCCGCTCGACCAAAAATATATTTTAATGCGTATTTTTCCGGAAATCCCGGGTTTCCGTGCAGAAAAACCTGCCCTTTTCACGCCTGAAAATGAGCACAGCGCTTATATGCTCACGGCACCAATTGTATATGTGAATATTCTGCGCAATTGTATTCATTTTTTTAACGGAGGTTTTTCTTGACGGACAGTTACGATGCATCCCATATCACGGTGCTCGAAGGGCTGACACCAGTCCGCGAGCGTCCGGCGATGTATATTGGCAGTACTGATACCCGCGGCCTGCACCACCTTGTCTATGAAGTTGTTGACAACTCGATAGATGAGGCCCTTGCCGGGTACTGCAGTCGTATATCCGTGGTCATCAACCGGGACGGCTCCCTCATGGTCGAGGATAACGGCCGGGGCATCCCGGTCGACCGGATGGAGAAGAATGGCAAGAGCGCCCTCGAGGTCGTCCTCACAGTCCTGCATGCCGGCGGAAAGTTCGACAAGGAGTCCTACCAGGTCTCCGGAGGTCTCCACGGTGTAGGTGTCTCGGTTGTCAACGCCCTTTCCAACTGGCTCTCCGCCCACGTATACCGTGATGGCAACATCTATGAGATGCGGTTTGCACAAGGCAAGATGACGTCTTCGCTGTCGCAGCGGGAGGAAACCCTGGCAGAACTGATTGCACGGTACAAACAATGGTACGGTGCGACAGCGCAGTTCACTCCTGAAGATGCCCCGGAATCGGCCCCCGCACCGGGCCAGACCTCGCTCTCCTCTGCCTGTGTCATCGATCCCGGCAGGAGCGAGCAGGAGAACCGGCAGGCATTCCTTCTGCAGTTCGGCAAGAAGATGTCCGGTACCCGGATCCATTTTGTTCCGGATGCCACCATATTCGAGACTACCACCTTTGATTACGACATCCTGGCCCACCGTCTCCGGGAACTCGCGTTCCTGAACGCCGGGCTCACCATCATCATCACCGATGAGCGGACCGGCGATACGGCAACGTACTGTTATGCAGGCGGCCTCACCGAGTTCGTCAAATACCTCAACGATGGTGCTGAATGCCTTCACCCGGCACCGATCGATATCTCCAAAAAGGATCCTGAGAACAAGCTCGAACTCGAGATCGCTTTGCAATACACCACCGCGTACGACGAGAAGATCTACTCCTACGTCAACTCGGTCAATACCCGCGAAGGCGGGACTCACCTTGAGGGATTCCGCAGCGCCATCACCCGCACCATCAATACCGTGGCAAAGAGGAACGGCTTAATCAAGGAAAACTCGACGATCACGCTCCGCGGGGAGGATGTGCGGGAAGGGCTTACTTCCGTGGTCTCGGTCAAGATGGCGAACCCCCAGTTCGAGGGCCAGACCAAGATGCGCCTTGGCAACAGCAGTGTCAAGGGCATCGTAGATTCGCTCGTATACACCTGCCTGAGTGAATACTTCGACGAGAACCCGCAGGTGCTCAAGATCATCATCGAGAAAGCACTCTCCGCAGCAAAGGCCCGCGAGGCTGCCCGGAACGCCCGTGATCTTGCCCGGCGCAAGAGCACCTTAGAGAGTTCCGGCCTTCCGGGAAAACTCGCGGACTGCTCCGAGCGTGACCCGGCCAAGTCCGAGATCTATATCGTGGAAGGAGATTCGGCAGGCGGTTCAGCCAAAGGAGGCCGGGACCGGAAGTTCCAGGCAATTCTTCCCCTGCGGGGGAAGATCCTCAACGTGGAAAAGGCCGGCGAGCACCAGATCTTAAAGAACGCCGAGATCCAGACCCTCCTCACAGCCATTGGGACCGGTGTCGGCGAGAAGTTCGATGCCGAACGGGCACGTTACCACCATATCGTAATCATGACTGATGCCGATGTGGACGGCGCCCATATACGGACCCTGCTCCTGACATTCTTCTACCGCTACATGCCTAAGCTCATCGAGCTGGGATATGTGTACATTGCCCAGCCGCCTCTCTTCCGCGTCTGGAAAGGGAAGGAGGAGCATTACGTGTACAAGGAGGAGGAGATGCAGAAAGTATCCGCGGCAATGGGTGAGAAGGGCGTCTCCGTCCAGCGGTACAAGGGTCTTGGTGAGATGAACGCCCAGCAGCTCTGGGACACGACCATGGACCCGGCCCACCGTATTTTCCGGCAGGTGAACATCGAGGATGCTTATGAAGCAAACGAGATCTTCAAGACCCTGATGGGAAAAGACGTGGAGATACGGAAAAATTTCATCATCCGTCATGCAAAGGAGGTGACCAACCTTGACATCTAAGAAGGAAGAACCGGCAGGAGTGCCCGTGACCCACCGCACCGAGCCGGTCAGCATCGAGCAGGAGATGAAGGTATCGTTCATCAACTACGCGATGTCGGTCATAATCAGCCGTGCGATCCCCGATGTACGGGACGGCCTGAAACCGGTCCACCGCCGTTCACTCTACGGCATGTGGGACATGGGCAACACGAGCGACAAGCCCACCAGGAAGAGCGCGAGGGTGGTCGGTGACGTCATGGGTAAGTACCATCCCCATGGAAATACCTCCATCTACGACACCATCGTCAAGATGGCCCAGCCCTTCTCCTACCGGCACATGCTCGTGCAGGGGCAGGGGAACTTCGGTTCAATCGACGGAGACTCCGCGGCAGCCGAACGATACACCGAAGTCCGGCTCTTCCCCTACGCAGAAGCACTTCTTGAGGATCTTGACAAGGACACCGTGAAGTTCATCCCGAACTACGATGAGTCCCTGCAGGAACCAACCGTGCTCCCGGCAAAGATACCGAACCTGCTTGTCAACGGAACGGACGGTATCGCCGTCGGTATGGCAACGAAGATGCCTCCGCATAACTTAAAAGAGGTCTGCACGGCAGTCTCGGCCTACCTCGACAACCCGGAGGTCCCTGTCGAAGACCTCCTGCGGATCATGCCCGGCCCGGACTTCCCGACCGGCGGGATCCTGATGGGTGTCGAGGGCGTCAAGAACATCTACGCCACCGGCCAGGGCCGTGTTATCGTCCGCGGTGTTGCGGAGATCGAGGAGTCGGAGGGAGGCAACCGGGGCGACCGGATCATTGTCACTGAACTCCCGTACCAGGTGAACAAGGCCCAGTGGATCAGCGGGATTGCCGATATGGTCAAGGACAAGAGGATCGATGGCATCTCTGACATCCGCGACGAGTCCGACAAGGAGGGCATACGGGTCGTCTTCGAGCTCAGGAAGGGCACGATGGCGCCGGTCATCTTAAATAACCTGTACAAGAACACGGCGCTCGAGTCCAGTTTCTGGACTTCCAACCTTGCTATTGTCGATGGCCAGCCCAAGATCCTCAACCTTCACGGCCTCCTCGGGCACTTCGTCCAGCACCGGATCGAGGTGATCCGGCGCAGGTCCGAGTTCGACTTAAAGAAGGCGCAGGAGAAGGTCCACATCTTGAACGGGCTTCTCATCGCCCTGTCGAAAATTGACGCGATCATCAAGGCCATCCGTGCATCCGACACCGTTGACAATGCCCGGAATGCCCTCATCGCCCAGTTCGGGCTCGACGAGCCGCAGGCCAATGCCATCCTCCAGATGCAGCTCCGCCGTCTCGCTGCCCTTGAGCAGAAGAAGATCACAGACGAAAAGAGCGATCTCGAAGCCGAGATCCGGCGTCTTGAAAAGATCCTGGAGAACGAGGCAAACATCAAGGACGTTATCCGGCAGGAGACCGCCGCAGTTGCGGAGAAGTTCGGCGACAAGCGCCGGACCCAGATCGCGCTCGACACAAGCGAGCTCTCGACCGAGGATCTCATTGAGGACAAAGCAGTGCTGGTCTCGATCACTTCGGCAAACTACATCAAGCGCATGGACATCGACACCTACCGGAAGCAGCGGCGTGGCGGTCATGGCATCACCGGCATGACCACGAAGGAAGAGGACCTCGTAGACTCGGTCTTCACCGCCAGCATGAAGGATTACCTCCTCTGCTTCACGAACATCGGCCGCGTGTACTGGCTCAAGGTGTACCAGATTCCCGAGAGTTCGAGGATAGCAAAGGGCAAGCCGATCGTCAACCTCCTCAACCTCAAGGATGAGGTTGTCACGACCGTTATCCCGATCCGCGAGTTCCGGGCCGACCAGTACCTGATCTTTGCAACCAAGCTCGGGCAGGCCATCAAGATCCAGCTCGACGAATTCTCCAACCCCCGTTCCACCGGGACCAATGCGATCAAGCTCAGGGAGAACGACCGGCTCGTGGACGTTATCCTCACGGGCGGCAACAACGAGCTGATCCTGACCAGCCGCTTCGGCCAGAGCCTCCGGTTCCACGAGGACAGCATCCGTATCGTCGGCAGGAATGCCCAGGGTGTCCGGGGCATGAAGCTCCGGGGTGACGATACCATCGTTGCCATTACGCTCCTCGAAAAGGACCACCTCCTCACCATCTCCGATGTCGGCTTTGGCAAGCGGAGCGAGTTCGACGAGTTCCGCGGGCACGGGCGGGGCACGATGGGTGTCCGGAACATGCTGCTCGAACGCGATGCAGTCGTGATCGAGTCACGGGCTGTATTAGATACTGACGAGATCATTGCCATGACCGCTTCGGGCATCGTGATCCGCATTCCGGTCAGCGAGTTCCGGATCATCGGCCGCGGCACCAAGGGAGTCCGCGTCATGAAACTTGATGAGAAGGACAAGGTTGTAGGCATTGCTGTTGTGCCGGCGGAGATGGCCAATGGCAACGGAAACGGCGAGGGCGAAGCCGAAAAACCGGAAGAATAACCCTTTTTCCCGCTCTTTTTTTTCAAGTATTCATGCCAGGAGAGCATCCTTTATCTCTCCTGCCCCCGACATCCCTGATTGGGATCGTCCATGTACCGGAAAGAACTGAACGTCACCTCGCAGAACGAGGGTGACACCATCGACATTACCGAAGAAGTCCGCAGCGCAGTAAAAGAGAGCAGGATCAAGGAAGGACTGGTCCATCTCTTCGTCAGGCACTCGACTGCCGCACTCACGACCATCGAGTTTGAGCCGGGGGTGCTTAGCGACCTGAAACAGGCATTGTCCGTCCTTGCTCCGGACACCATCCCCTACGCCCACAATACAAGGTGGGGCGATGGCAACGGCCGGTCCCATGTCAAGGCTGCGCTGGTCGGGCCCTCCCTGACGGTGCCGGTCGGGAACGGCGAACTGCTCTGCGGGACCTGGCAGCAGGTCGTCCTCCTTGAACTGGACGTGAATGCCGGGCGGACGCGCTCGGTCATCTGCACCATAACGGGTGAATGAGTCCATGGCCGGCGATGACCTGAAGAAGGAGATCCGGCAGAAATGCACAGCGCTCGATATCCCCCTTGTCGGGTTTGCCCCTGCCGATCGCTGGGACACCCCGCTCTTTGACCCGTGGATTCCCCTGGAGTTCCGCCCGCGGGCCATCTGCCCGGAAGCAAAGACCGTGATTGTTTTCGGCCTGCCGGTCAGCCTGCCCATCGTTGATTCCGCACCATCGATATGGTATCGTGAATTATACAAGACCGTCAACAGCCTGCTGGACCAGGGCGGGTACCGGATCGCGTTGTTTCTTAGCTCGCGGGGTTTCCCCTCGGTCTGGATCCCGCGCGACGGGTATGGCTCGCTTGAGATCTTAAAAGAGAAACCGGTTGCCTTCTTCTCCCACCGCCATGCCGCGTTCCTTGCAGGCCTCGGGAATTTCGGGGTGAACAATGTCCTGCTGACACCGGAGTTCGGCCCCCGGGTCCGGTTTGCCTCCGTCTTTACTGCCGCAGAGATCCCTCCTGACGCGGTTATGGAAGAGCCCCTTTGCACCCGGTGCATGCGGTGCGTTGATGCCTGCCCGGTGCATGCCCTTCCCGGTCAGGAATATCCCCTTGGACTGACTGACAAACTGACCTGCACCGCTCGTTCGGAGGCACTGAACAAGCGTGCCCTTTCTCCCTGCGGGATCTGCATTAAAGTCTGCCCGGTCGGCCGCGACCGCACCGTATACGGGCGCGAGGACTGCTCGATATACGATGAAGAGAACCCGGATGCAGCCAGTCTCCACCGGTCCTGGAAACATGTGCGGTCATACGGGAGCCGGTAGGGGTCCTTTCAAATTATCGGCTTTCCCCCCGGGAGGGCATCTCCTTTTACTCTGGAAAAACAATTCCTCTGTTTTTATATTTAGGGACGATCAATTTCTACCCCTGTGTCCCTCAACCAGGGGAATGGTTCAGAGGTATGATAAAAAATCTTATATACGTACCTGCTATTGTATTGACTTATCAGGAAGGCCGGTAGATGGAGTCCCCGAGCAGCAGGAGGCAGAAGCGCCTTGCAGATCCCGCGCATGGCACCCATTTAATGCCGGAGGACGAGGATCCTGCCACAGATGTACCCATATCTGTCCTCTATGTGGACGATGAGCCCGCCCTCCTTGAACCAACAAAGCTGTCACTGGAAAAGCAGGGTAATCTCTCCGTAGACACAACAACGAGTGTCAGCTCTGCACGGGGGATGATGGAGAAGAGGGCCTACGATGTCATCGTCTCCGATTACCAGATGCCCGGTACCGATGGCATCGAATTCCTGCGGCAGCTGAGAAAGGAAGGCAACACGGTGCCCTTCATCATCTTTACCGGGAAGGGACGGGAGGATGCCGTCATCGAGGCTTACAATTCAGGCGCTGACTTTTACCTTGCCAAGGGGGGAAATCCCCGCGCGATGTTCCTTGACCTCACGCACAAAATCGAACAGGTCGTAAACCGTCGCCGGGCCGAGGAGGCGCTCAGAAAAAGTGAGGAAAAGTACCGCGCCATCTTCGAGACGTTCGATGACCTGTATTACAGGACCGACATGCAGGGAATAATCCTGGTTTTGTCGCCGTCCTGCCTGAAACTAACCGGGTATGATCCTGCTGAACTCATCGGGCATTCCGTCCTGGATCTCTACCCGGACCCGGAACAGCGGCAGCAGCTGGTCGAAGAACTCCTGCTCAACGATTCTGTCCACGACTACGAGATCATTTTACGGAACAAGGGCGGTGTTTTCCGGCACGTCTCGGTCACCAGCCATATCCTGCGGGGTGCTGACAAAAAACCCGTGGCCATCGAGGGGGTCCTCCACGATGTAACGGACCGGAAACAGATGGAGTCTGCGCTCCTAGCAAGCGAGGAGAAGTACCGGACCCTTGCAGATTTCCTCCCTGTCATGGTCTTCGAGACCGACCGTGAGGGACGGGCTACCTTTGCCAACCGCCTTACCTACCCGACGTTTGGGATCACTCCTGCCGATATCGTAAACGGCATCAATATCCTGGATTATATCGTTCCCGAAGAGCGTGAGGCTGCAAAGCAGGGTGTCGTGGACCTTTTCCGCGGCAGGGAGCGCAATCCCCATGAATACACCCTGATGAAAAAGGACGGTTCGCGGTTCCCTGCCATGATCCGGTCGGCTGCCATCCATGACTGGAAGAGCCAGAGCATCACCGGGATCCGCGGCGTTGTCATCGACCTGACAGAACAGAAAAAGCAGGAATCAGCCTTAAAAGAGGCGAATTCCAATCTTGAGCAGAAGGTGAAGGAACGGACACGCGAGCTGAGTGATCTCACGGAGAGCCTCAAACAAGAGATCTCCGAGAAGAACCGTGTCATGGAAGCGCTTCTGGTAAGCGAGGAGAAGTACCGGAACCTGGTCGAGCAGATCGGCGACATCGTCTTTCACGTTGACCCCTCCGGCCTGATCACCTATATCAGTCCCCATGTGCTGGAAGAGGACGGCAGTTTGCAGGGGCCCATCAATATCATTGAGATAGCCCCCGCGGAGTATCGCGACCAGATCCGCAGGATCCTCGACCCGTCTGCTCCCGCCCATGACCAGATTGCAGGATTTGAACTTCCGCTCCCGTCATCGCTGAATGAAAAAATCGTCCTCTACGAGGTCAATGCAACGCCGACTTTCGATAAGGAGAACGTGTACACCGGCTATTCCGGGATTGCCCGGAACATCACGGAGCGAAAGAACCTGCAGAATGCCGTAGCAGCATCCCTGCGGGAGAAGGAGATCCTCTTAAAGGAGATCCACCACCGTGTCAAGAACAACATGCAGGTGATCTCAAGCCTCCTGAATCTCCAGATAAAAGTCATGAAGGACGAGAAAAGCCGGGAGGCGCTCTTAGAGAGCCAGAACCGTGTCATGTCCATTGCCCTTGTCCACGAGAAACTGTACCAGTCAAAGAGTTTTGCCGAGATCGATTTCTACGATTATTTAAAGAAGATCTCCGAGAACCTGCTGCAGTCATTTGGCGTACCGAGAGGGAAGATCCGGGTAGATATCCGTGGCCAGAATGTCATCCTGCCGCTGGAGAAAGCGATCCCGGTCAGCCTGATCATCAACGAGCTACTCTCCAATGCATTCAAGTATGCCTATCCCGGGGACCGGACCGGGACCATCCTGGTGAGCCTCCGGCAGGATGGCGACCGGTACTTGCTCGTTGTCAGGGATGACGGTGTCGGTCTCCCGGAAACGATCACCCTTGACAATATCGGGACGCTGGGGCTCCAGCTGGTGATCTCGCTCGTCGGGCAGCTGGTGGGGACGATCGCGCTGGACCGGACCGGGGGAACGGAGTTCCGTATCGAGTTCACAAAAGAGATTTCGGGGGATTAGAGAATGAGTGAAGCCAAGATCCTGATTGTCGAAGATGAGGCAGTGACCGGGATGGACATCCAAAAAAGCCTTGTCGAGATGGGGTATTCCGTTGTTGCCATCGCCACGACCGGAGAACTTGCCGTGCGCAAAGCAGCGGAATTGCATCCAGAACTTATCCTGATGGACATCATGCTCGCAGGCAGGATGAACGGTATCGAGGCTGCCGACAAGATCCGGCGGCACTGCCACATCCCGGTTGTTTACCTTACCGCGTACAGCGACGACACGTTCCTTGCCAGGGCCAAGCTGACGGAGCCTTTTGGGTATATCCTAAAACCGTTCCGGGAGCTCGAGCTCAAGACCACGATCGAGATGGCCCTCTACAAGTACACCATGGAGCACGCCCTTCGGATCAGCGAAGAGACAACCCGTGTCATCCTGGATGCAACCGATGACTTCCTCTTCCTGATCGACCCCCGGGGCAGGTTCCTTGCGGTCAACCAGGCACTGGCAAAGAGGGCCAATAAAGAGGTCCGCGACTTCATCGGGACCGATATCGCCCGGCTGGTCACACAGGGAGTACTCTCTTCCCGCATGGCTGCATGGAACCTCAACACGAACCAGAAGGAACCGGTCCGGTTCCAGGAGGAGTTCCACAACCGCTGGTTCGATGCGGCCATCTACCCGGTTAAGTCGCCGGAGGGTGATGTTGTCCTCTTCGCAGTCTCGATCCGGGACATCACGGCCCGTAAGGTACAGGAGGAGCAGTCCCGGCAGAACGAGGAGTTCTTCCGATCACTCATCGAGGACACTTCTGACGTAATCGCAGTCCTGGACCGGGATGGCACCCTCAGGCACGAGAGCCCCTCGATCACGCGATGCCTTGGCTATGACCCGGATCATCTCGTGGGTAAGCCGTTCTCCGTTATCTTCCCCGAAGAGAGCCTGCCGGTATTCCGGCAGGTGTTTGAGGAGATCCTCAATACTCCCGGGATGGTCCGTGCCGTGAAGCTGCAGGTGAAGAGCGTGGACGGCTCCCCCCGGGTCATGGAAGGGATTATCAGCAACCTGTCGGGCAACCCGGTCATCGATGGGATCGTTGTCAACGGGTGGATAAAGAAGGAATCGTTGGATCCTGCCCTGGCCCGGCCCGTGAACAGTGCCCTGCCCGTACCCCCCTCCTGATCCTTGTTTTCCCTGTTTCCGTGTGACTGCCGTGTGCAGAAAACATTGATCTGTTCTCCCCACCAGGAATCCCTTCATGCAGTCTTCGGGATCGCTTTCACCGATTTTACATAGAAGAACCCGACGATACCGAAGGTTATGGCCGGGGAGACCCAGAACGGGATGTGGACGCCGAAACTGTCCAGGATCATGATAATGCCAAGGAAGAAGATCGAGTACATCGCCCCGTTCTTGAGGTACAGGAACTTTTTGATATTCTCGACATTCCTGACCGTCAGCTCACGGACCACGAACGCCCCGATGCCGTTGCCAAGAAGGATGAGGGGGACTGCCATCGTGAAGGCGAACGCCCCGATGACGCCGTCGATGGAGAAGGTGGCATCGATCACCTCAAGATAGAAGATCTTGGACATGTCCGACATGTCGCCGTGCAGCATCTTCTGTTCGGCCAGCTCGGCATTCTGCCGGAACCCGTGGACAATAAAGAACGCGGTCGAGCCGACCACTGCACCAAACGCAAGCATCGTGCTCTTCCCAAGAGCGAACCAGACGAGACCGGTCAGGAGGATCGAAACAACCGCAAAGAACCAGACGCCCTGCCGGACAAAGAACCGTTCGCCCCGGATACCGAAGTTCTTGTGTTCTAAAAAGAGCCAGTGGAAAAAGAGGAAGATGAGGAATGTCCCGCCGAACATCAGGAGCATGGGAGCAGACTCCTCGATGGCCGCAATTACCGCGGGGTCGCTTGAGAAGGTAGCCGTGAACGCCCCGATGGGCCCGAGCGCTGGCGAGGAGAGCCAGACGATGAGCCACGGAAGGAGGCCGCGGACGGCAAAGACGGCGATGATGAGGCCCCACAAGAGGAACCAGCGTTTCGCCCGCTCGCTCATCGTCGAGAGCACTTCGGCATTGATGATGGCATTGTCAATGCTTGTGATAGTCTCGAACAGGCAGAGCCCGGCCACGATAAGGACGATGGAGAGGAGGTCCATGGATCAGGATCATATGGTGAGCGGGAGGTAGAAAAGGATGGCGGAATTATCCTCTATCGTCATAAGGGACGGGATTTGTCGCCCGTGACAAAACAGAACGGGTCTTCGGCAGCAAAGTCCCCGCCTGCGGCATGGGCCCTTACGCGGCACCCCCCGCCGCACATCCTGCGGTGACGGCAGGTCCCGCAGCGGCCGGAGAACTGCATCTCCTTTCTGCGGAACAGCGCCAAGGAGGGATTCTCCGCCTCAGCCCAGAGGTTGCTGAAGCGCCGGTTCCGAACATTACCGCTAACGAATTCACGCGAACGGGCGAACTGGCAGGGCCAGACATTACCCTGTGCATCGATGTTC
>NZ_PIZH01000575.1 GCF_002835825.1 Methanoregula sp.
TCACGGTAGAAGGGCCGGAATCCAAGACAGGACTCCTTGGTCCCGCCTGCCTGAACGGGATTTTTGTTCACGATGGATCGATTCTCGGTGTTCCCGATGCTGAAAAATGGAAAGAAGTGCGGGAAAAGGGTGTCCCAACCGGAATTTCATATCTTCGTGCAGTATCTGCTCTTGCTGCAGCAAGAATAGAGGAGGCGGCACGGTGCGGTATGGGAACAACCATACAGGTTAAGATGGCAAAACTGCCAAGTGACATCAACCTGAAGGTCGAAGAATATGCGATGCGCACGATAACGGATACCAAGAAGAAAGTGGATGTCCGGGGCCCGGTTTTTATGACCGTCAGATCTGTGGTCTTTGAATAGTACCCTGTTTCTTTTTGATTCGGGTCAGGATTCTCCTTCATCCTGCTCATGACCTGTCCCCCTCCCACTATTGAGAGAAACGATGGTGTGCCGGGGAATCCTTCCCTGAGGGAGAGACTTTCCCGGTCTGATGCTCAACCCAAAATTACCAGACTCTTGAAACCGGGAGGGTACCAGATAATCCCGGCCTCTCTGACCGGATCACGGAAGATAATCGAATTCTCATTCTTTTCGACAGTCATCAAAAAGGAATGGTATCGCAAGCGTTTTACTTCGGGAACTTTTTTGTAGGGGTTTATTTCCGCCGGTTGAATACCATGGTATTTCTGAAAGATGAACTCCTTGGAATGTTCCGTTCCAAAAAGTTTTCGAAATCTGACAGTATAGGAACCCTCATTTTCATATATGAGCAGCCACCGGTTCGGGTTCATGGTCGGGATGGCATGTCCCTTCCAGGTAACTTTTACGTAGAGTTTCAATAATATCCCGGCCGCGATAACGGAGAGGAAAAAAACACCATAGGGGAAAAAACCGGAAAGATCCACTATTCCGGTGAGGAGCGCGATAGTGAAGACAACGGTTCCCGCCATAATAAACAGGTTCGGACCGGCAAATATGCCGAGGGTGAACTTCCGGTCCGTAAAAGGGTAGAAAAGCGGAACTCCGGGACACGCAAGGAAATCCATCCCTACATGAAGCCAAGCACCGATAAGGAAGACAATAACGATCAGCAGCCATGAAGAAAATCCCGGAATCGTCCCGGCAGGGCTGGCAATACCCATTATCCCGATTGCGGTTCCTGCTGCAAGAAATGCGACCAGACTGCTCCCTGCAATGCTGTGGGTGAATCCCCCATGGGTAAAGATATAGTACCTTGGGTTTTTATCGGACAGCCGGGTGAACAGGACATCGATATCAATGATGACAGTCCCGACAATCCCGGACAGGATTAATTC
>NZ_PIZH01000576.1 GCF_002835825.1 Methanoregula sp.
GTTCTTCACCAAAATCCAGAAATGTCCCATGATACCCCCGCATTTTCCCACGGATCCACGGATATGCCGCATGGCGGGCATCGCCATCCTTGTACTGCTCCTGTTCTCCTGCCCGGCCGTCTCAGCAATAATAATCCAGACTCCCACGCCGACTCCGGGTATCATCGATGTGCGACCCGTCTCAACCATCGTTCCGCTTCAAACCCTGACAACAACGCCCGAACCTGACCTTCGGACGGTTCCCTGCGATGCCGGATCCCAGTGCATGTTCCCGAACGAAGCGGTTGCAACATGGGGGGACGGGAGATATATCCAGACGTCCGGGCTTCCCTGCGCGTACAGTACCGCAACATTCGCTGCCCCCCACCCGAAGTACTGCTATCAGCAGAAAACCGACATCGTGAACATCATTACACCGGTCACAACGCAGGTCATCCAGATCGCCACACCGTTCATACCTGCCACCCATGTTATCGCCACGACAGCGACAACGTTGCCGGTGCAGCAGGCTACACCCGTAGTAATCACGACAACAACCATTGACCCGGGGATGTTAAGCCTCAAGCCCTGCCTGGGCAGGGAGGAGTGCAACGGGGTCTGTATTGATACGAGAGGATCGGACCCTGCCAACTGTGGGGGCTGCGGGTGGGTATGCCCGTCCGGCATGAGCTGCAGCGCCGGTGAATGTGTCTTCACCTGCCCGTCCAACACCCTGGAGTGCCAGCCGGGATATTGTGTCTACATCGGCAGTGACAACGATAACTGCGGCGAGTGCGGCATGCAGTGCAGCAACCGGGAGATCTGCATGAGTGGAAATTGCAGGTCCCTTTGTTCTATCAATCCCACCTATTTAAACGAGTTTTCGTGGCATGACTGGCAGGGGATCAACTGGATGTCAACGGTAAAGGACCAGGCGGGCTGCGGGTCCTGCTGGGCCTATGCAGCGGCCGGCACTGCGGAAGGGGTCCTGAACATTGAGGGCCAGTACCAGTATCCCCATGGGTATAACCTTGACCTTTCCGAGCAGGCCCTTGTCTCAGGTTGTTATGGCAATCATGGCAGCTGCCTTGGGGGGGATGCCACAGGAGCGCTCACGGTACTGAGGGACCGGGGAGTTGCCGAGGAGGTATTCATGCCCTACCAGTCCTTCAACTGCGTCACCATGGACGAGAAGAAAGACAAGCTGGTCTGCAATGCAAACATTATCGGGCACTGTTCGATCCCCGGCCAGTGCACCCTTGGCACGGTCCCTTCGGAGAGGATCTGGAAGGTGGCATCGTTCACCCGGGAGGCGGATGATAATGCCGCAACCACCAACG
>NZ_PIZH01000577.1 GCF_002835825.1 Methanoregula sp.
CACGGGAGCTTGCGGTGGAAATACTGGAAGAGGAAGGCAGAGGCTAAAAGGACGAGAAACCCGGGGAAGATGAGAATGTACACCGCGAGCATGAGGAGGTCGCTCATTGCTGCACTCCCATCCCGTACCGTGCCCGGCACTTCCTTACCAGATCATCCCACGTGATGCTGCCCTGCGCCAGGGTGCCGGTATCGATAACCGTCATGCGCGAAGTACATGAAAGACAGGGGTCGATGGCCGCCACAATCACGGGAATATCCGCAAGGTTCTGGTTGACGAGGGCCTTTGCCACCGAAGTCCAGTTCGCCAGCGTTGGTGTCCTGATGTCGAGGCGCTCGGCTTTGTCGGTACCATTGGTCCGGATGAAATGCGCCAATTCGCCGCGGGGAGCCTCGTATCGCGAGAGGATCTCTCCCTTTGGTGCGGTCTTTGGGGCACTGGTAACGCGGATCGGCCCTTCAGGGAGGTTCTCGATGCAGTGCCGCACGATCTTCAGGCTCTCTGAGAGTTCACCGATGCGCACCTTGGTCCTGCCGTACACATCGCCTCCCGTGTCCGTGACCACGTTCCAGGGGACCTCGTCATAGACAAGGTACGGGTCGTCCCGGCGGACATCATAGTCCACCCCGCTTGCCCGCGCAGTAGGGCCGACGGTCCCGTACTTCAAAATCTCCTCTTTCGAGAGTTTCCCGACACCCCGGAACCGGATCAGCATTGTTTCCTGGTGGCTGACCATGTCCACGTACTGCGCAATGCGGTCTTCCAGCACTGGGAGCCGCTGCTTTGCCGCTTCTACCTGCTTCTCTGAAAGGTCAAGACGCACACCACCGATTTCATTCATGTTGTAGTGGACGCGGTTGCCGGACATCTCTTCGAGCGTGTCCAGCACCGCCTCCCGGTCGAGCCAGGTCCACATCAGGAGGGTGTTGAACCCGATCTCGTGGGCAGCAACACCGAGCCAGAGGAGATGGGAGTGCATCCGTTCGAGTTCTGCCATGATAGTACGAATGTACTGCGCCCGCACCGGGATCTCAAGCCCCATGATCTCCTCGATCCCCTTGGCAAAGGCCGTTGCATGGGAATGGGAGCAGATGCCGCAGACGCGCTCCAGGAGCGGGAGGACACGGATGAAGTTGCGCTCCTCGGCGGCCTTTTCGATACCCCGGTGGTTATAGGAGAGGTCGAGGTCAAGCCGGACAATCTTCTCCCCTTCCACGTAGATCCGGAAGTTCACCGGTTCCTTGAGCGCAGGGTGGTGCGGGCCGATCGGTACCAGCACTTCCACCATGTTAGTCCCCCTCCCCTGCCGCCCCGCCA
>NZ_PIZH01000578.1 GCF_002835825.1 Methanoregula sp.
ATCATCCTCAGGATCGTTTCCACACCTTCAGCCACAAACCCCCCGCTTGCACAGGTACGGGAAAATATCCTGAACCGTCCCGGGTTTGGCAAGATCAATGCCGTGAAAAACGGGAGGGTCTACGTGATTGACGGGGACATCATGAACGGCCCTACCGGGCCGGTCGGCCTTATGTACATTACAAAAAGCTTCTACCCGGACCTGTTTGCCGATATCAGTCCGGATGCAGTATTCCGGGAATTTTCTGACAAATATCCGTTCAATACAGAATTTTCCCGCGAAGCCATCATGGTACCGGCCCCGGGAGGATGAAAAATGATCTGTTTGCCAAAGACCAGTTCTGCAGTGGGGGCGATTTCTATCCTCTGGATCCTGCTGGCAACTGCCAGCGGATGCTCTGGTTGTCTGTCAGAAGGAAATAAGGCTCCCCCTGCACAGGAAGTTATACAGCCCATCAGTTTTATTGATGGTGCCGGGACATCCGTCACCCTCCACGGACACCCCCAGAGGATTGTCTGCCTGAACTCTGATGTCGCAGAAGTCCTTGCAACTATCGTAGGCGGTGACCGCGTTATCGGCGTCTCGGAATCCATCCTCTCTGACCCGGTAATGGCAGGACGGTTTCCCAATGCCCGCCCGCTGAAAGGCAGCTGGAACTCTCCCAACATTGAGAGTATCCTGGAACTTAAACCGGACCTTGTGATTACGATCAGTTCAGCCGGTACGAGTCTCGAGAGCCTCCAGCAGGCAGGTATACCCGTTATCCGTCTTGACTGCTACATCCTCGACCGGCTCCCGCGGGAGGTTGAGATGCTCGGCCGAATTACCGGCCATGAAGACGGGGCAGGGCAGTACCTTACATGGTACAACGAGACGGTTAATCTCGTTAACACCCGCCTTGCCGATATCCATCAGGATGAATGGCCCACGGTCTATTGTGAAGGGGGATCGGACTTTGCGGCATATGGCAATGGGAGCGGTGCGGATGCGATCATCAGCATGGCGCATGGGAATAACCTTGCCCATAACATCAACACACCCTGGCCCAAGGTCAGCGCCGAATGGGTGCTCCAGCAGGATCCGCAGATTCTGATCCGTGTGGCCTACGCATCCAATCTCCAGAACCAGACGTATGCCCAGATTGCTGCATCTCAGAGAAACCGCACCACAATCTCGTCCATCCGTGCAATCCGGAACGGGACGGTATATGTTATCGATAACCGGTCCATGTACGGCCCCCGAGGGCTCCTGACCCTGCTGTACCTGAGCAAGGCATTTTATCCGGAGCGGTTTGCCGATATCAATCTCAGCCAGCAG
>NZ_PIZH01000579.1 GCF_002835825.1 Methanoregula sp.
TGGTGCTCGGGGTGGCTCGTGGGACCGTGCCTGATCGGAGGGTGCTGACATGCCGCGGCACCGGTCTCCGGGAGCGTGACGCCGACGCCCCACTTGTCGCGGCCCGGAGGCTCCTGGCTGGGATTCTGGCCGCTCGTGATTGCATCGCCAAAGAGGACAGGCTCAGTCTCGTTGCCCACCGTCTGGATCCGGATCTCGAACTTGCCCTGATTGCCGACAATCGCCTGCGCCTGCCTCATGTCAACGCCCGCAAGTTCGATGCGCACGTAGCGGGCAACGTTGTTGAGGCCGGTCAGGGTCTGGACTTTGGCGTCCTTGGTGCCAAAAGAGTTGATCTTGTTCTCCAGGATCAGTTTTGCAGTCTCGGCTGTCTTCCTCGAGACGCCGGGACTGTACGTGGTTACCTTCCCGCCGGCATCAGCGAAGACCTGCTCGAGTTCGGCCTGCGGGATGGCCTTGCGGATCTCGAGGTGCGTGGCATCGATGAGTTCGACCTCCGTATCGAGTTTCTCCGACAGTTCAGTGACAAACCCGTTGAGGTCGCGATCCGTGTCGAACCCGACAACCACTGCCTTGAACTCGAGCTGGATCCAGGCTCCCTGCTGGAGGTCGAGACCGTACTGGAGGTTGGTTGCAAGGTTTCCTTCGCTGTCGAAATGCGGCCCGATGGCGATGAGCGAGAGCACGACAAGGACAATCAGGAGGGCAACCCGCCAGTCGCTGACCATCGCTTTGAGATCGACTGCGTTCATTTCCCGCCCCCTTTCGTAACGTACCATTTGAGTATCGCAGCATTGGTCAGCCAGGTGTTGAGGACATCGAAGACCAGACCGATCAACAGGACGGCCGAGATCTGCATGAGGATCTCGACCGATCCTATCCATGAAACGAGCAGCATTGCCGCGATGGCAGCAAACGTTGTCGAGGTCATGCTGATGCCGGTCTCGAACGCACCTTTCAGTTTGTCGATGAGCTTGCCCTGCCGCTTGAGGACACGGTTTGTCAGGAGGATGTCGCTGTCAACCGAGTACCCGATGAGCATCAGGAGGGCTGCCGTTGTCCCGAGGGTGAGCGGGATACCGACAAGGTTCATCGCGGCTGCTGTCATGATCATGTCAGCAAACGCCGCGAAGACAACGGCCGTTGACGGAACAATGCTCGGGAAGGCAAGGAAGATGGCGAACGACATGCCGGTGAACGAGAAGAGGGGGGCAAGGACGGCCTGTTGCTGGCGCGCCTTTCCGAAGGACTCGTCGGTCTGAGCATTTCTGTCATCGGGTTAAGTCGTTAGGTATAGTGGGTGAAGCGAGACTGAC
>NZ_PIZH01000580.1 GCF_002835825.1 Methanoregula sp.
TCCCTTCACTTCCTCGATGAGTTTGTACGGGCAAAGGTCCGGGCAGTTCTTGATGCCCGGGGTTTTTCTCGGCTGATAGGATCCTTCCACTCCCTGTATCGTGGGGAGCGGAACCTTATCGAGGAACTCTTCCGGGGGCATCGTGAGGTCTTGGAGACAGCGGGTGAGGGTGCCTGGCATGATGCTGTGGTCCTTCCCGAAGAGGCAGCACCTGCCACCATTGATGTACTCTTCCGTTCCGAGGAGGTCGCATTTCTTTTCCCTGCAGTCTTTCACAGACCAGCGGGGTGTCTGGCTATTGCACTCGGTACCGCGCCTGACCTCCGAGGGTTTCCGGGGAGGGCGCACTTTCTTGCAGAGGTCCTTGTCCCTATCAAGTGAACTGCAGCCGATGTTCCGGCACTGCTGGAGGACACAGAACTCGTTGGCGGTCATCGCTGCACCGCCGTCACTAGGTTCAGGAACTCCGTCCACTCAATCGCCACGTAGGTCTTCGTGCGGTGGCGGCGGAATATCAGAAGCGGGACCATCCATTCCTTCTTGCCGTTCTCCTCGGCCTGTTTCAGACATTCCCAGATGTTCAGGGCCTCCTGGTTCTTGCACTCGACTGCATAGGGGAACAGGTCCCGCGCCCGGGAGCTCAGGAGGATGTCAATACCGCTCTGGCCCGTGATGGCGGGCCGGATGTCCGGTTCCCCGAGCTCAGGGTATGCGGTGCGGAGGTCCTGCACGATCTCGTTCTGCAGCACCCGGCCCTTGGCTTTGCAGCTGGCGGATTTCATTCCGCACCGTCCTTGGGCGTCCAACACTGCTCAATCCGGCGGTCCCAGAACCCGGGCTCGCCTTCTTCCGGGTGCCGGCACAGCGGGAGGGCTCCCGGACCGATCCTCTGCCGTTCTTCCAGCGGCACATCGTACCTGCAGGTCGGGCAGTCTTTCCCCTCCGCCGTCATCGCCGGGTCACCTCCCGCCAGATCTCGCGCAGGAAGCCGGTCCTCCACCAGGCTGCAAGCGTCATCAGCACTGTGCCGATGCCAACCCCGAGGATCAGGTCCGGGGTCATGCCGGCACAACCTCCCAGATGGTCCCGCCGTCACCGCTGCGGCCAGCTTTCCTCACGCCTTTCTTCTCGTCCTCGAACCGGCCGAGCACGATGCCGACGCTGTACGGTTCGAGGTTCACCTCCTTGGCCGGCGCCGTCGAGCTGAACCGGGTGCCTCCCGGGTGTTTCCGGCGCCACTTTAGGACCTTGCCCTCCCGTCCCGGGTGATTGGAGCCGTGCACTCCATTGCCTCCTTTGTGCTCCCGAAGATCC
>NZ_PIZH01000030.1 GCF_002835825.1 Methanoregula sp.
GATCGGGTACGGGTGGGCCTTCCGGACAGCCTGCATCTGGCACGGGGTGCCGACGATACCGATCTTGTCCAGGCCGAAGCTCCGGGTTGCTTCCTTGAGGAGGGCAACGTTCGGGCTGATGTTGTACTTGGTTCCGGCTGCTGCAAGCAGCTCAGCCTTGGTGTTGACGATCGCCGGGATGGGTCTCCAGGGTTCGATCATGTCAAAGTTCGTGCTGTCGAGGATGACCTTGGACGGGTTCTTTGCTGCAAACTCCTTGCTTGCTGCAACGATGGCACCGTCGATGATGCCCTCGTCAAGTGCAAATGCAAAGAGCGAGGAAACAATACCGCCATCCTGGGCGCACTTGAGAAGCTCCTTGTCGGTGCTCCGGGCTGAGATGACTGATTTGTATTTACCGAGTTCTGCTCCCATGTTAATCACCTTCACTGGAGTGCCGCCATAATGGCCTCGTTGATCGCCTCGTAGTTCTCAACCACATCGAAGCTGAACCAGCTCCGGGGGCACTGGCTGTAGCACGCGCCGCACTTGATGCACAGGTCGCGCTCGCCCTGGGGCTTGCCGTACTCCATCGTGATTGCATTGACCGGGCATGCTGCCGCACAGGTTCCGCAACCCATGCACAGGCCCTGGTTGATGACGTTGGTCATCAGCTCGCAGAAGCATGCGCTGTTGTTCTCGGTCAGCTTCATGAGCGGGGTCAGGAATGCGGTTGCGAGATCCTTCTGTTCCTTGGTTCCCTTGAGGAGCAGGTATGCCATGACCGCGACGTTCCGGATCATCTGGGGGGTCGGTGCGCATCCGGGGATGAACACGTCGACCTTGATCAGGTCGCCGATCGGCAGGTATGCCTCGTGGGCGGGCTGGTTCTGCTGTCCGCCGCGGGAGAACCGGGTGATGTTGCCATAGCAGGCGCAGCCGCCGAGGGCGACGACGATTGCTGACTTCTCACGGGTCTCCTTGATCTCCTCCACTGCGAGTTTGTCGTTAATACAGACTGAACCCTCAACGAACGAAACGTCTACCTTCTGGATGTGCCTTGCGTCTGCAAGTGTCGGCATATACTTAAGGTCTACGTACCTGTCGAGGAGTGTTAATAATCCGGCATAGTTGTCTGCTAATGCTACAGTACAACCGGTGCACCCACTGAGGTGGGTGTATCCTACGGTAATCTTGTCTGCCACAGGCTTAACCTCCTTTTTAGTTTCTGCTGGTTTTGATGCTACGCTAGCGGGCTTTGGCGGCTCTGCGCTCGCGTCCTTCTTCTTGAAGATTGATAGTAGTCCCATAATCCACTCCAATTTCTGCAAGTATGACCTGGATTGCTTTCGGGATCGCGTTTCTCACATCATCGGAAAGCTCCATGTCAACGTCCGCATCTCCTTTGATGATAGCCTTTGCCGGCTGGCACAGGACAACGGTCGTTTCGATCGTGTCCCTGATGCGACAGAGCTGGTCGACACCGTCCCATGAATGCGGGTCGATGTACGCCCCCGGTTTCAGGTCATTACCGGAGATTTTCGAGATTGATCCGGGCTTTGCGTTGAAATCTGCAATATCGACAACAATCAGCTTTTTCGTCACTTCGGGGTCGAGGAAATTAAAAATAAAGTGCGGGGCGCCAGCGCCGCCGTCCGTTATTGTTATATTGTCGGGAAGTGTGAGCTTCTCCATTTCCTCGATTACCGCAGGTCCAAAGCCGTCATCGCCAAACAGGGGGTTTCCGCACCCCACGATTACGATCTCCGAATACAGCATCAGGTGCAACTCACTGGATGAGCTTCTGCGCTACTACCTTGTTGTCTTCATCCAGTACAATCATGTGGGTTGCACATGACACACAGGGGTCGTACCCGCGCATGATAACTTCGGCAAGCTGCCAGGGTGCGCCCTTGAGGGCTGCGCTGCAGGTTGCAAAGTTCCAGGTGGTCGGGACGAGCATGCTGAAGTACTGGACCTTCCAGTCCTTGACACGGGCAAGGTGGACATCGGTACCGCGGGGTGCCTCGTTGGATGCCCAGCCGAGGGAACCGTCGCCGTCGGGGATGTAGTCTGCAACAACCTTGCCGGCAGTGTTGAGCTCGTCAAGGCAGTCGATCGTCTCGTACAGGCAGTCCTGGTACTCCATCTCACGGGCAATGTTCTGGCCCTGGGTGCCCTTCTCGTCAAAGTTCTTGTAGGTGACAAGGCGGGCGCGGGGGCCGACTTCAACGGGCTGGCCGTCGTACATCGGGATACCGGTGCAGGCTTCCATCTGGGGGTTGACCTTGGTGCCGACCTTGGTGGTTCCGCCAATCGGGTAGCGGGGCTCCTCTAGGTCAACAGTCATCTCACCCATGTACCAGTCCCACGGGCGGACTTCCTTGAACCGGCGGATGTCCCAGGAGGGGCACTCGTCCATGCTCGAGGATCCGTAGAATGCGTGGGTTGCAAGGTAGCCCTGGTTGTGGAAACCGAGATCCTTGGGCATCGGGACCTTCATGCCGCCGACGTCAACAAAGTCTCTCTTGTGGTAGTTCCGGATGACCGCGATCATGAATTCTGACTGGGCGTGGGCAAGGACGAGTCCTTCCTTAGCGAGGTCGTACATCTTGGTCTTGGCCTGCTCCGAGACATTGCGGTACATGCCGCCGACGCGGGTGTTCCGCGGGTGGATGCAGTCGCCTGCTGCGATCTGACCGATGGTCTGGCCGATCTCACGGAGGCGCTGGATCCGCTTTGCAACGGTGCGGACCGGCTCTTCTGCCGTGAACGGGTTGATCTTGGTCTCGGTGCCCGGGATATAGAAATCGGGCAGGATCAGGATGTCATGCAGTGCAATGCTGTGCAGCCGGTTTGCCAGCTGGAGAATGTGACGGAGCATCAGTGCGTCCTTCGGGATCTCGCACTTGATGGATGCTTCCATTGCTTCGGTAGCCGCGAGGTTGTGGGCAATCGGACAGATACCGCAGACACGGGATGCAATCTTGGGGACCTGCTCGGGGGTCTTGCCCACGGCAAGCTTCTCTACTCCACGGACCGGTGTAATGGAACACCAGTTGCCGGTCTCGATGATGCCCTGGTCGTTGACCTTGAGCGTCAGCTTGGAGTGTCCCTCATGTCTTGTGGTTGGGGAAATCTCTACAACTTTCGACAATATTATCGCCTCATGTTATTCTGAGTTGTTCGAATTACTGTACAAAATTACTCTATACATCTCTCATCTCTAGAGATTGGTGAGCGTACAAAGTACGTTCATCTCTATCTTGATCCATCCGTTTTATAATCTTTATGAAATGAGTTCCCGCCGGAAAAAGCCATAAATCAGCGTTATTTTCTCCCGATTCTGTGCAAATCGTGTGTTTTGGAATATTCGACGAAAAAGTAAAACAAATGTGAAAATAAATACGATTTTCTTAACTATACAAATATTTTAAAAAAAAATATGAAGTTTTTAACCGTTTTCGTGCTTTTCGCCGTTCAATTCATCGACCAATTCGGCAATCGTGGCCTTGCGTTCGGCATACGCATCGTGCTGGTGGATGCTCTCCTCGTTGGTCTGCTTGATCGTGACAACGGAATCCCCGGAAAGCTACTCAAATTCGGCCAGTACTTTCCTGGCCATCTCCCGTACGCAGTCCTCAACGAACCGGGGATTTTTGTGCGCGGCCAGGACCACGGCTCCTTCGTCGCCGCGTTTTAAGAGCTCGTAGATCCCGCTGCTCATGGACTCCTTCAGGATATAGATTACCCGCGAGAGGTCAACGTGCTGGTCATCGTCGGTCTCGATGCAGAGGAAGCCCTTGCCGCGCTGGTTGTGGGTGGCCATCGGGACTTCCGCGAAGAACGCATCAATCTTGTCCTTCGGGATGTCAATGCCTTCGAGGACTCGCATCGCCCGCTCCTTCATGATATTCTGGGCGCAGGGGCATGCGGTCATACCGGTGACTTCTGCGCCGATGCTCTTTCGCACGATTGGTGCGCGGAACGTGCGGCGGGCGATTGCCCGTGCATGCACCTTGACGACTTCGTGGCAGGCCGTCTTGCTGATGGGCGTTTCACGTTTGACCATGAACTCGCTTCTCATGAAGACTTCCGTCCGGTCTGCGTACTCGTGGCGGTCAAGCAGTTTCCGTGCAACAACGCTGCAGAGATTCTCGATCTCGTTGACTTCACCATCGATCGCCTGCTGGAGGACCTCGTCGATCACCTCGAAATTGCGCGACAGGTTCGCTCCTTTGAGGCTGCCGGGAAGGTCGACATAGACATCGAAGTTGGAGATGAATATGACCGGGCGCTTTCCTTCGCGGTGCACTTCAACGAGTTTCTTGACGTTCTTTACTCCGACTCTCGTAAGGTTGATCCGCACATCGGGCGACGAGGCCTGGATGTCCGGAAGTTCCCTGGTAAATGCTTTATCGGGGGTTTGATCTGATGCTTTGCGGCTAATAGGTCATCGCATCCATGGGATGTTCGTGTGTCTCTTTAGTTTTTTCATATAATATTTATGTGCTTTGTTGCTGATATGAAAGGGATCATCTATGATGAAAAAGTTTTATGAGGCAGATGCTGACCTCGGCGTCTTAAAAGGCAAGAAGATCGCCGTGATCGGCTACGGGTCGCAGGGCAGAGGGCAGTCGCTGAACTTACGGGACAGCGGGCTCGATGTCGTAATCGGCCTGCGCCCCGGCAAGAGCTGGGACGCCGCAACAAAGGATGGCATGAAAGTGATGAAGGTTGCCGACGCGGTAAAAGCGGCAGACATCATCCAGATCCTTCTCCCGGACGAGCACCAGGGCGCGGTCTTCCGGAACGAGATCCTGCCTCACCTTGCGGAAAACAAGTGCCTCATGTTCTCCCACGGGTTCAACATCCACTTCGGCCAGATCGTCCCCCCGGCAAATGTCGATGTCATCATGGTCGCCCCCAAGGGCCCGGGGTTCATGGTCCGCCGCCAGTACGAGGAGGGTAAGGGAGTGCCCGCGCTCATCGCCGTCCACCAGGACCACAGCGGCAAGGCTCACAAGACCGCGCTCGCGTACGCAAAGGGTATCGGGGCCACCCGCGCAGTGGTTCTTGAGACGAGCTTCCGCGAGGAGACCGAGACCGACCTCTTCGGCGAGCAGGCCGTTCTCTGCGGGGGCATGACCTCGCTCATCAAGGCCGGGTTCGAGACCCTGGTCGATGCCGGGTACTCCCCGGAGATGGCCTACCTCGAAGTGCTCCACGAGACCAAGCTTATCGTGGACCTCATCTATGAGGGAGGGCTCACCAACATGCGCAAGTACATCAGCAACACGGCGCAGTACGGCGACCTCACCCGCGGCCCCCGCGTCATCGGCCCCGAAGCCTACGATGCAATGCAGGAGATCCTCGAAGAGATCCAGACCGGCCAGTTTGCCCGCGAGTGGATGCTTGAGAACCAGGTCAACCGCCCGATGTTCAATGCGCTCACCAAGGCGGACGAGGAGCACCTCATTGAGGAAGTGGGTAAGGAAGTCCGGGGCATGATGCCCCAGTTTAAGCACTAATCACTCTCTCTTTTTCCCGCCCTTTTTCACATATCGATGCTTTTTCCTTGTGGCGATCCCAATACTATCCCAATGAACGTCTGCATCATTTACCACAGCGAGACGGGCAACACCCGCCACGTGGCACAGCACATCGCGGAAGCGTGCCGGGGGAAACTGGTTGAGGTGACCGACAGGACAGAATATGGCCGGCTGACCGGGTTTCTGGTCCGGTGCAAGATGGCCCGCGGTGAGGAGATGACGGCTGTCGAGCCCGCTTCCATCGATGTCTCGGGGTATGACCAGCTGGTGTTCGGCTCACCGGTCTGGGCCTTCAAGCCAACGCCCGCGATCCATGCGGCCATCAACGCGCTGAAGGGATGCGAGGGCAAGCGCGCAACAGCGTTCTGTACGCACGGGGGAAAGCCCGGGCAGACGGCCGAGGTCTTCCAGAAATGGATCGAGGCACGCGGCATGAAATGCGTGGGGAATGCCGGTATCAACCAGAAAGATATCGAGAACGAGAAGAAGAATCGCGAACTGATCGAGATCCTGGTCAAGGATCTCCCCTCTGCCTGAACGGCGGCCGTCCCCTGCCGGCGCACGGGGATGAGGGCAGGTTGCAGCAGGCCTGCCGGCTGACACCTTTTTTCGTTGAGAAAGCCTTTTTGTCCGCCGGCACCTTTCTATATACACTATGACGGACCCGTACGAAAAGCTCCTCAAACAGGCATACTCCAATATTACGGAGAAAACCGAGTCCTCGGAGCGGTTTGTCGTCCCCGAGGCAAAGGCCTACGTGGAAGGCAAGACCACCGTGCTTGAAAACTTCGCCGATATTGTCGGGAAGGTCCGGCGGGACCCCGACCACCTGATGAAATTTTTACTTGGCGAACTTGGGACCAGCGGCAAGATTGACGGGAACCGTGCGATCTTCAACGGCAAGTTCGAGATCCAGCTCATCAAGGCCATCTTCAAGAGTTATGTCGATGACTTCGTGATCTGTTCCGAGTGCGGCAAGCCGGACACACGGCTCGTCAAGGACGACCGGGTAACTCTCCTCCGGTGCGATGCCTGCGGCAGCCACCGCCCGATCCGGAAGCGGAAGGCCCGGACCGAGCCGGTCTCGGAGAACCTTGAAGAGGGGCAGATCATGGACGTCGAGATCCAGTCTGTATCAAAACGGGGCGACGGGGTTGTCAAGATGGGCCGCTACATCATGTACGTAAACGGTGCAAAGCCCGGCCAGAAAGTCAAGATCAAGATCTCCCGTATCTCCGGGTCCATCGTCTTCACCGAGCGGGCAGAATAACGCCCCTGAAAAAATCTTTTTTCGTGTAGTCCTTTCACCTGCCGTTGCCGATGATCAGGGTGGCAGACTGAAGGAAAATGTATTGAAAAAAGTATTCCGGAAGGACCCGGGGTTATGCCTTCGTCTTCTTGATGCCCTTGAGGATCTCGTCACAGTGACCGGTGATCCGCTTGCAGGCTTTCTTGATGATGGGCAGGGGGTTCTTCTTGTTCTTGGTTGTGACGAGCAGTTCCGGGTCAGAGAACTGGAACTCGATGGTATAGCGGGCGACGTCGACGTCGGGGTCGCTTAAGATCTCCTCAACAAGGGCGTTCATGAACGTGTGCCCCTCGCCCTGTATGATGAGCCGCACCTTGTCCTTCTCGAGATCGAGTACTTTTACAATCATCCACCTATGTTTGGGCACCTGAAAACTATTAAGGTATGGGTCCCGGGTACCGCCTTAAGCGCAGCATTTTCAGGGGAAAGTGAAGGTATCCCCGTCCTTTGCCGTGTGCGGGAGGTCCCAGGGGATGTAGTGGCTTAAGTGCACGCACCGGAATTCTTTTGGGGCCAGTTCCCCGGCAAGCGTGCAGGCATCGAGATAGTTCATGTGCTTTGCTATGGTGAAGCTGGATGGCGCGAGAGCATCGAGCAGGAGAAGGTCAAGGTTAGTAAGAAGCTCAAGGCTCTTTTCCGGAATATCCCGGTTGGTGTCCGAAGTGAACCCGACCCTAGAAGTCCCGGTCTCAAAGAGCATCCCGGTGGTGAATGCCGGGGGATGTTTTACCATGAAGGGGGTGATCGTGATCCCACAAAGAGTGAACGGGATGTAGGGATCAACCGGGAATGTCGGGAAATTCAGGAACCGGAAGAATTCCTTGCAGTACGAGAGGACCTGCGGTGCGGCATAGACCGGGGGGATCTGCTGGACCCGGTAGAACTCGCCAAAGCCCATGAAGTGGTCATAATGCCCATGGGTCCAGATGACGGCATCGATATGCGGCGAGCCGCAGCGTAAAAGCTGCTGTCTCAGGTCCGGTGAGGAGTCGACTAGGAGGTGCTTTCCCTCGTTCTCGATCAACAGCGACGTGCGGAGGCGTGTCGCCCCGGTCCGGTGCGCATGGGTGCACTGGGGGCAGTCGCACCCGATACGGGGCGTGCCGATTGCGTCACCGGTGCCAAGAAGCGTGATCTTCATGTTATAGCCAGTTCTGGTGCCGGATCGCTTCGCGGTTCCGGACCATGGCGATGCCCTTTGCGATATCGCTCTCCCGGATATCGTTCCTCTTGTCCATGAGCGCCGAGAGGATCGCCTCCTTGGTCATCATGCGGAGGTCTGAACCGGAGAACCCTTCGGTCTTCTTTGCGAGGGCTGCATAATCGACAGCGCAGTGGAGCGTTGAGGTGACTTTCTTCAGGATATTCTTCCGCATCTCCTCGTCGGGAAGGGCGAACTCCACGACCTCGTCGAATCGCCGCCATGCGGCTTCGTCCAGCAGCTGGGGGTGGTTCGTTGCACCGATCAGGAGGACGCCGTTCCGGATAAGGTTGATCCGGTCAATGTTCTTCAAGAGGGAGTTGACCGCCCGCTTCATGGCGCCATGGTCGTCAGCGGTGCGGCTCTTTGCCACGAAATCGAACTCGTCGACAAACAGGATCGCCGGGGAGAGCTGCTTGGCAAGGTCGAAGATGCGGTCGATGTTCTTCGAGGTTTCTCCAAGGTACTGCGAGGTGACCATGGAGAGGCGGACTTCGAGGACCGGCATGTGCATGGTGCGGGACATTGCAAGGGCAAGCGAGGTCTTGCCGGTACCGGGCGGCCCGACAAAGAGGAGCTTACCGATCTCGTAGATCCGGTGCCGGTGGAGGAAGTCGCGGTGGTCGAGAGCGTGCTGGATCTTTTCAATGATGGCGATCTGGTCGTCCGTGCAGACCAGATCTTCGATATGCTGCTCGATCTCGTCCGGGGCGCTGAGAATGACAAGATCAAGCGCTCCCCGGAGTTTCTCATCCTCGCTGATGAGTTTTGAGATCCGTGCGTCAAGGTGGGCTTTTGTGTCCTCGAACGGGGGATTTGCCTTCCTCACGTCCTTGTAGGTCACCCCGTTGGACCCGCCGATCTTCTCGAAATAGAAGGCAAGCGCCGGGTTCTTTTCCAGAAATGGCTTGCCCCCCTGCTTGAGGAACCACTGCCCGGCCGGTTCAAGGGCCGTGATCTTGAGCCGCTGGCCGAATTCTTCGTAGGCAATGAAAGGGTTTGCCGAGAGTTTCGTGTGGGCGTCGGAAATGGAGAGGGCACGCTTGATCAGCCCATCGCTGACATAGACCGGGCGCTTGATCTCGGAACCGGTGGCACCAAAGACCTCACGGCAGAGGGGCGTGACGTCGTTGATGTCAAGTTCCGGGTGCTGGTTGAAGATCTCGGCCGTCAGCACGACCTCCATGATGCGCAGGGTTTCAGAATCTCCGGACATGGCTGTAACCTTAATTAATCGACCCGGGCATGCATAAGGTTTCTTATCGTTCTCTTACCGGGTCGTTACCATGCAGCCGTCTGCGGTGACGATGACCGTATGCTCGTGCTGGGAGACAAGGGAGCCGGGAATGTCGGCAAGGACGGGGTAGACATGCAGCGTCCCCGATCGTACAAGCGCAGGAAGGGCGAGGTCGAGTTTCTTCTCGCCCAGCCAGCGCCGGGAGAATGGCAGGCCATTCCGATCTTTGATACGGTCAAGAATGGTGCGGCCTGCCGGAATGCGCACAGGGCGGTTCGAGATCTGCGAGTAGATCTCCATCCGGGATTTCTCTCCCACGCGGCCGCTTCCCGTGGTGGCGAACGGTTCGATCGCAAAGACCATGTCCTCTTCGAGCACGACACCCCCGCCAATGGCGGTGTTGTGGATCGTGGGCGGGCCGTGAAGGAGAAACCTGCCCAGGCCGTGGCCGGTAAGGTTTGCAACCGGGCGATATCCCCTGCTCTCGATCTCCTGCTGGATGGCGGCCCCGAGCGCTCCGGCCGGAACGCCGGGCTTTATTGCGCGGATCGCTGCTTCAAGGGCTTCCTTCGATGCGTCGAGCAGCAGCGAGTTGTTCCCGAGGTCCACGGTGACAGCGGTGTCGGCAATGTACCCGTCAATCTGCACCCCGAGGTCGAGCTTGGCAACGTCCCCTTTCCGGAAGACCCGTTCATCTCCCGGAGAGGCAGTGTCGTGTGCAGCATCCTCGTTTAAGGAGAGGTTGAGCGGGAATGCAAGCGCAGCCCCCTCCTCTCTCACCCGTGCCTCAACGGATTCGACAAGATCGAGGTAGGATGCCCCGACACGGATCCCCTTCGCACCTTCGCGGAGGATCCGTGATGCAAGGGAGCCGGCGGTCCGGTAGTTTTCCAGAACATCGTCCTTCACAGGACCAGCTCCTCAGAAAAGTGCGTGAAATTGGAGAAGCCCTTTGCAGTGACCGCTCCCATGTCCTCAAGTCGCACCCCGCCGGTGCCGGGATAGTACAGGCCCGGTTCGATAGTGATAACGTTCCCGGGGCGAAGTTCCTTTCCTGCCGGTCCCACGGTCGGCAGTTCGTGGACCTGCAATCCTACGCCATGCCCGAGGTTGTGGGTGAATCCCCTTGTATCGCTCTCGTACCCGTGGTCCTTGAAGAAATCCACGACCGCCTGGTAGACATCGGCCCCTGGCACGCCCGGTTTTATCAGGGACGTTGCGAGGTGTTTTGCCGTATACAGGGTATCGTACATCTCCCGGATTTCGTTCGAGGGCTCGCCTTTGACCACGGTGCGGGTCATGTCGGAGTAATAGCCGCCTGCCTCTTCGACCGGGAAGAGGTCGATGATGATCGGCTCGTCAGCGTGCAGGGGTCCGGAGCCGGTGGCATGCGGGATCGCCGTGTCCTCACCGCAGGCAACGATCGTGTCAACAGCTGTGCACCCGCAGGACAGAAGTTGGCTGTGCATGGCGAACCGGATATCTTCCGAGGTCAGCGGCTTTCCCTTGCGATGGAGGATGCCTTTCTTTACCGTGGACTTCCGGATCAGGTCAACGCCGAGGCCAAGCGCGGTCTCGGTCACCTTCTGGACGCGGCGAATTGCAGCGATCTCGACCCGTGACTTCTCGGCCCGCATGGACAGGATCGTCCCTGAATCTACGATCACGGTGCAGTGTTTCTCCAGCGCCCGGGCAAGCCCGACCGGGAACTGGGGGGGGACGAGGATCTTCTTTCCGGCCTGCCCGGCAATCATTTTCGCTGTTGCGCGGAGCGGGTCTTTCTCTTTTTTCAGGATCTCCGGCAGGTGCGCCTCGGCCCGGGTCATCACTGCCGCAGGCGATTCGCGGGACGCGCGCCCTACTTCCATCTGGGAGATGATGATCGTGTTTTTTTCCCCGTCCTTCCGGACAACGACGAACGGGTTGGTTGTCCATAACTGCGTCATATACAGCCTGTCCGCCCCTCTCGTGTTGGCTCACACCTGTTACGGATCCGCCCTTCCTATCCTCATA
>NZ_PIZH01000581.1 GCF_002835825.1 Methanoregula sp.
GTACTAACCCGGGCAGGGCTCTTGATTGGAGTCATGGTGTCCCTGTCCGGGCCACCTTTTTCCTGTACCAAAAAATGATCTTTTTCTTATTCCTGTGCAGCCACCAGATCAGGCTTTTCCACATCCCAAAAATGGTTGATCGTTTTTTCCGGTACTCCCAGAGTTCGCGCCTGCTGATCATGGGAATCCCTCAGTACTCCGAAGGGACCATCAGCACACCGTCGATGAGATACATCTTCCAGGTCCCGACCGGGAAATCGGTGTACTGGTATCTCTGCTCATAGAGCACCGGCGTATCGCAATCCTCACGGCATGTCAGGACCGCGGTGTTATCCTCGCTGACGGTCAGGGTCCAGAGCTGGAACGGGACTCCTTTCACATTCGGGTGAAGGCGGAAGATTGCGCCGATATCGGTGATCAACCAGTTTGCCCCGGCACATTCGGCCAGGTGCTCGATCCCGTCCGTGTGCATAAGGCCGGTGAACGGATCACGGAGGTACCGGGATGTCCCGGTAAAATGGGAGAGGGATGATTTCAGGTCCAGTGCTGAGATCATCAGGCCCGCCCCCTGCACGGCAGCGGATCACACATCCATGAAATCCGGTCAAGCCGGCGGCGCTCTGCGATGAGTGTCCCGAGGCCCTCCCGCTCAGCCCGGACTTTCCATGATTTGACGATCTCATCATGCACGATGCGGAGGTCCTGTGCATCGGCCTGCAGCGAGAAGGCCCGCCGTTCCTTGTCCGCGGCTTCAATCTCGATCTTTTCGAGTTGTTCGAGGACCTTGATCGGCATCGCATCAAAAATTGTTTGGGTCATGCTGTCACCCCGGCGGGTTGCATGGTCGAGACGTTCGCATATTTCCGCTCGCCCTTGATCATGCCCTTGACCTGCGCGAGCGGGGTAACATACCGCACATCGTTGATAGAGATCATCACGGCTTTTCCGGACCGGGTGATCCATGCCTTCCCGACCGGGGCCGCCTCCGCGTCCTTCATGACATCGGAGATATCATAGACCGAGGCGGGCCAGTGGTCTTCAAGTCTGCGGACTTCGCCAACGGGGATAACTGCCTGCATGGTCTTCACGTCGATACGGACCGAGCCATTATAGAGGCGGGCCGCCCCTATGTGCTCGAAGGTTACTTCGGTTTTTGTGTTTGGCGTCATGGTGTTTTTCACCATACATCTATCGACGTGAGAGCATATAACTCTCCGCCGTGCGCAGGGTGAAAGTAAAGGCGCTGCGGTTTCCGATTTGCGAAATAACGCAATTGCGCAGAATTTTATTTTGCATTGCCCGCCCAGGCAC
>NZ_PIZH01000582.1 GCF_002835825.1 Methanoregula sp.
GCGGTCCGTTCGAGATGATCTGTGCCGCTCCCATGCTCATCGTCGACTTCTTCTTCCTTGTCGCACCCCTGCTGCAGATCCCGCACGGCGCCTACTTCTCGTTCATCCTCGCCGCCATCCCGCTCATCCTGACCATCGCCTTCATCCGGGGCCAGGACCGGCTCCACCAGATCCAGAAACCCCTCCGGTACGACGACTTCCTGCCGGCCTATACCAAATCCTACCAGTCGCTTCCCCGGATCCACGGGACGGCCCTCTACTTCATCAGCGACATTAAAAACATCCCCCCGTATATCGGTCAGGTCTTCTTCCAGAACAAGAACATCTACGAGAAGAACGTGCTCGTCTGGATCCGGATCAGCGACAAACCCTTCGGGGTGACGACCGCTCTTGCCGAGAACCTTGCACCGGGCCTCTCGCTCTTCACCATCCGGACCGGATACATGGAAGTTATCGATGTGATCGATCTCGTGAAAAGCCACGGGATCGAAGAGAAGACCAGCTTCTACGGGATCGAGTCCATTGTCAGCGACAAGCCCCTCTGGAAGATCTACGGCATCATCAAGAAGGTCTCGCCGCCGTTCGTCCAGTTCTACACGCTGCCGCCCGAGAAGATGCACGGCGTGGTGACCCGGGTCGTGATGTGACCGGCCACCTCATCCCGCCCCGTTATCCCTGGCGGGCGCCGACATCGATGAGAACCGGGCAGGTTGCCCGCCGGATCACCGAGCTCGTGGTGCTGCCGACAACGAGCGTCCGCAGCTCGCGCACCCATCCGGCCCCCTGCGGGCTTATGAGGATGAGCGATGAGCGTTCCTCGGTAGCGGCCTCGATGATCTCGTCCGGGGGATAGCCGATGCTTACCCGGGTCCTGGCCGGGATTCCCTGCCGCGCAAGGTCTTCCCGCATTGCTTCGAGCCGCTGGTGCGCTTCCTTCGCAGCCGCCCGTATCGCAGAATCGGACTCCCCGCGATCCACGACATGCACGAGGACCGCCTGCCCCTCCCTGACGATGGCGGGAATGGTCCTGAGGACAAGATCGGAGGGTACCGAGAAGTCAACAGGGACGAGCACCCGGGAGAAGAGAGGCGCGCGCTCCTGCGCGGGATCTTCTTCCGGCGGGAACCGCATCAGGAGAACCGGGATGGTTGACCTGCGGATGACGTTTGCCGAGACGCTCCCGAGCAGCACTGAGCGGATCCGGTTCTTCCCGCGTGCGCCCATCATGATGAGGGTGGTCTGCATCTCCTGTGCCGCATCGAGAATGGTGAGCGCCACGTCGTCGTTTGTCACGCTGCTCTCCCGGAT
>NZ_PIZH01000583.1 GCF_002835825.1 Methanoregula sp.
GTATAATAACCTCCTCAGGGGAAATTATGTAGAGAATGTGCAGCGCAGCCTTGCCCTGTGCCGGGATGCGCACGCAGCCGGGCACCTGGCGGAATTTGAGGTTGTCATCACCCTCTTCCGGGGATATGACGACGAAGTCGCCATCATTGCGCAGGAAGCCGGCGCTGTCGACATCGTCCTCCAGCAGGGTGTGACCGGCCAGGTCCGTGTGCTCTCGGAGGACGAGATGAAGAAGATCGCCGACACCCTCCCACGGGGTGTGCGGATACGCACAAGAGAAGGAGGTGAGATCCAGTATGAAGGTGATCGGAGTCGTCGGAATGCCCGCAAGCGGCAAAGGTGAGTTCTCGAAGATCGCATCTGATATGGGCATCCCGGTTATCGTCATGGGCGATATGATCCGCAGGGCCGTTGAGGAAGCCGGCCTTGAGCCGAATGACACCAACTTCGGTGCAACCGCAAACCGGCTCCGGGCCGAACGGGGAATGGACGCAATAGCAATGCTCTGCATTCCCGAGATCCGGAAGCAGCCGGCCCCCCTCGTGCTCGTTGATGGCATCCGGGGCGATACCGAGATCGCCCTCTTCCGGAAAACCTTTTCCGGTTTTACCGTCATCAGCATCGACTCATCGTTTGAAAAACGGCTGGAACGGATCGCAGCCCGGGCCCGTTCCGATGACTTCACCACTGCCGAGGCCCTGACAAACCGTGACACGCGGGAGCTCGGGTGGGGCCTTGGTAATGCCCTGAAGATGGCAGACCTGCACCTGAAAAACGAAGGCACCCTCGAAGACTTCACCCGCGATGTCCAGGATCTCCTCAAACGACTGGGGCAGGCTGCATGACCATCACCCCCTATTTCTCGTCGTCTTCACGTGTCTGGGACGACATCTCGTGGGTCTTTGGTATCGCCGATGCCGGTTATACCGGCTGGGAGCTGATGAGCGACGGGAACTACCGGCTCGACAATCCCGCCTGCTTCTCCCGCATTGAAGAGGTTCTTGCATCAACGAATCTCAGGGTGACCGTCCATGCCCCGTTCGGGGACCTGAACCTTGCAACACTCAACGATCCGATTTACCGGGAATCGATCCGGCAGGTCTGCTCCTGCATCGAACACGCAGCAAACCTCACGGATATCGTGACCATCCATCCCGGCTATCTCTCACCAATCGGGAAACTGATGCCGCAGAAAGCATGGAACCCCCAGAAAGACGCCCCCCGCGAGATCGGGAAATGAGCTGACGACCCCAAAACAACGACATTCCTCGAGAACATGATAGCAACAAAGAAAATTTACTGCTCTT
>NZ_PIZH01000584.1 GCF_002835825.1 Methanoregula sp.
CCCACGTACGTTGTCGTGAATTTCATCCCCTGCCTGTTCGGACTCCTCTTCTCGGGTGTACCAACGACGATCGGCCCCCTTACCGGAGATCTCGATTCGTACGGGGCGGTGAATTCCATGATCAGCATGCCGCTCTTCTTTGCCTCAAGTGCCCTCATGCCCTATGATGTGATGCCCTCATGGCTCAGCCCGATTGCACATCTCAACCCGCTCAGTTATGCGATAGATGCAATCCGGGCAGCAATGGGAGGTACGATCCTGTGGCTCCCGCTGGTTGTGCTGCCAGTGATGAGCGTAATCGTCCTTGCGGTTTGTGTTGCCCTTTTCAGGAGGTCTTCGGCGGATTAGAGGGGGAAGGAATGCGGTTTCCCTGAACGGATGATGTGCTGTGCCAGGCACCGGATCGCATCGTAGTACGGGGACCCCTCATCCCCAACCGCCACCGTTAAAAATTGTGCCTCGCTCTCCTGGACAACAGGATCCCGGGGGATCCGGGCAACAACGGTCGATCCGATCTCTTGTGCCAGATCCGAGACAAGCCGGTCCTCATCGGCAACATTCCGGCTGTTCTGGATAATCCCGCAGAGCCTCGCATACCCCATCAGGGTGAACTGGGCAACAGCAGTTGCGATATTCGAGGCAGCGTACATGCTCATCATCTCGCCGGAGGTGACGATGTAGACCTCGCGGGCGTAGCCCTTCCGCAGGGGCATCGCAAAACCACCGCAGACAACGTCGCCTAAAACATCATACAGGACAAAATCCGGCCGTATCGTTTCGAATGCCTTAAGCTTGTCAAGGATCTCAAATGCCGAGATGATACCCCGTCCGGCACACCCGACTCCCGGTGTCGGCCCCCCGCACTCGGCACAAAAGATACCGCAGTCACCGGTTGTGATGAGATCATCCAGGGACGGGTTTTTATTCCCCGATGAAATTATCTCTAAGATAGGCCGGATCTTCTTCCCGCCGGTCAGCATCCGGGTAGAGTCGGCTTTCGGGTCGCAGCCAATCTGCATAACGCGATATCCCTGCTTTGCCAGCATGACCGAGAGGTTGGACGTTGTTGTCGATTTCCCGATGCCGCCCTTTCCATACAGTGCAATCCGTCTCATTGCCGGAACACCTCAGGATGTGCAATCGCTTCATTTGCAAGCCGCTGGGTGAGATATGCGTACCCGCGGAAGCCGGCATAGGGTGTACCATCATACATAGTCAGGAGTTCGGGTGTTGGCGACGCCTCCTGGATCAGTATTGGGTCACCCTCCCCAGCCCTCAGGTGATCGGTGTTGCCAAACCGGGTCGA
>NZ_PIZH01000585.1 GCF_002835825.1 Methanoregula sp.
TGTTTCTGCCCGGTTGAATCATCGAACACCGCCCCAAAATACACTCTCTTCGGGGATGGCACCGAGCACCGGAGCCAAATTGTCAAGGGTTTGAAATATATCGCGAACCGTTCAGGATTGCCGGTCGCGGCAACACGCCCATACAGTTCGAAGAGTTCGGGCGCCAGTTCGCGGATATCCGGGATCGCCTCGAGCACGCGTTTTCCTTTGATATCGGCAAGACCGGTCAGCTCCCTAAAACGCTGGTTGGTATCGAGATACTCCCAGTCCACGGGTCTTCCTGCATCATCGTAGATCATCCGGCAGTACGCAAACCCTTCCAGCATGGTCTCAAAGAGCGTGCGGAATTTCTCCTCGCTCTCCCGCAGGGCATCCTCCGCGCTCCTCCGGCTCGTGATGTCCCGCACGATCCCGAGAACCTCGTCCCCGCCCAGGGTAACGAGCCGGGCCTCGTACTGCCGGACCCCCTGAGGAAGATCGAGCCCGTACTCGAAGACCTGCAGCTCCCCGGTCTCAAGTGCCCGTGCAATGTGGTCGAGGATCGTTGCTGTCGTCTCCCTGCCAAAGCCTGAGGAACGGATATTTGTCCCGATGATGCGGTCGGCCGGGACAGCAAGGTCGCTTTCGTCCGGCACCCGGAAATCCCGGTAGGTCCCGTCCCTTGCAATGATGAACATCATGTCCGGGATTGCCCGGAGCAGGGTCGAGCTGCGCAGTTCGCTCTCCCGGAGGGCCCGTTCTGCAGCTTTGCGTTCGCTGATGTCCCGCAGGAACGTGAAGACGTACTTGCGCCCCTCATGTTCAAGGAGCCCTGCACGGTAATCGATCGGGAAGACAGTCCCGTCTTTTTTTACCTGGTCCATCTCGCCCCGGATCCACTCGCCGTTCAGGACCGCCTCGAACCGGGCCGGGGCACCCTCCACGTTCTCCGGTACATCGAGGTCGGTGATCTTCATCGCCAGGAGCTCGTCCCGCGTATAGCCGTGGATGGCGAGACCGGCAGCGTTCACATCAATGAACCGTCCGCGGTCCGGCCCTTCTGCCTCGAAGATGAAGATGCCCTCGCCCGAACGCTCGAAGATGAGGCGGTACCATGCCTCGCTCCTGCGCAACTCACGATCGGCATGCCGGAGATCCTCGGTCCTCTCTTTCAGCCACTCTTCGAGTTCGGCGTGCTCTTTCCTGAACGCCTCATCGAGGGCGAACTTGTAGAGTGCGATACTGATCTCGGTCTGGATCTCGCGCTCGTTCCAGGGTTTGACGATGTACCGGTATGGCCGGGTCTTCGCAGCCCGCCCGACC
>NZ_PIZH01000586.1 GCF_002835825.1 Methanoregula sp.
TCTGCAATGAAAAGACCATAATGTGCGGAGGCGAGCGGGATGAAGTCATGGAAACCCCCGCCCACTTCGAGAGCCGGGAGGTTTTACCCGGCAAGGTAGAATCCCGGCGGCGTGAGGGCGGACTACGGGAAGACACTCTGCTGGCTCCCCTTTGCAAATTCCCGCTATTTTAGCAACCGCTCCTTCTCGGACGTGGTCCGTTTCAGGGTGATGATGTATTACCGTAAGTCAGACGCCATCCGGTTGAAGGTATCGGCCAGCGTCCCGAATTCATCCCGTGTATCGACCTGCACCCGGTAGTCGAGGTCTCCTTTCCCGATCGCTTCGGCACCTTTCCCGAGCGCAAAGAGCGGTCGCGTGAGGTACCGTGCAAAGAAATACGCGAGGATACAGACGATGGCAATGAGGATGATGGAGAGGACGACAAACAAGGCCTGCACCATGTTCTGCTGCCGGGCTATATGCTCGGCCACATGCGCCGTGTCGTTTTCGATCCGTGCGCTCGTCATGCGGGCAGGGGCGGTCACCTCGTCAACGGGCATGACTACCCCCACGCTCCAGTTCACGCTGGTCACCGGTGCATAGGCGATGAACCGGTCACCGTCCTCGAAACTTACCCGGGCAATGCCGGTCTTTCCTACCACCATCTCCCGGGCAGCGTCGACAAGTTCCGGGTTGGTGCTCTGGAACAGGTTCTCCGTCACAAAGGAGGCGTCCCACCGCTGGTCCCCGGAGGTTAAGCCCGGGCGGGTGATGATGTTTCCGTGCTCGTCAATCAGCATGGCGTACCCCCGGTCACCGACCTGTGTCCCGATGATCTTCTGGTTGATTGTCTCGATGGTGACATCGGCGCCAACAACCCACAGCCTGCCGGTGCTGTTGTCGTAAACCGGCCGGGAGCAGGTGATCATGAGGCCGTGGCCGAGCAGGTCGACATACGGGTCGGACCAGGTGATATCCCCGTTCTTCTTTGCGTCAATAAACCAGCTCCGCAGGCGGGGATCGAACGATGCGTTCAGGCCGGTGGTCCAGGGGTAGATAATGGAAACCCCGGTCTCGGTTCCCACAAAGACCGCGGAGGTCTGGGGATCGGTTGCATAGATCGGGATGAAGATCTGGGTCATCATCCCGGCAGCCTGGACTTCTTCGGGGGAGATGGTCTTTTCGGCCCCGGGCGAATAAAACACCACGGAGGTTGAGAGCGGGTTCTCCGGTCGTTCATCCTGCGTGGGCAGGTGGAGGTCCCGGACCATGCCGGGATGCGTATGGATCTGATTGGCGTAATACGCCATGATGTTAAGA
>NZ_PIZH01000587.1 GCF_002835825.1 Methanoregula sp.
CCCGGCATTCTACGGAAACTGGTTCATGGAACGGCTGGAACAAGGCTATGCCTGCTGGAAGAGACCGTTTTCCGGAAGACCGCAGTACGTATCGTTTGCAAAGGCGCGGGCCATCGTATTCTGGTCCAAGAACCCGGCCCCGTTCTTCCATCATCTCGATACCCTTGACCGGCTGGGCATGAACTATTATTTCCTCTTCACCCTGAACGATTACGATGCCGAAGGACTCGAACCCTGCGTTCCCCCGCTCGATGAGCGGATTGCGACATTCATCCGGCTCTCGGACCGGGTGGGGAAAGGCAGGGTGGTCTGGCGGTCTGACCCCCTTCTGCTCTCGGACAGTATTCCGGTAGATGCCCTCCTTGGAAAGCTGGCACGGGTAGGCGACCGGATCCACCCGTACACGGACAGGCTGATCTTCAGCTTCATCGATATCGCAAAATACCCGAAAGTGCAGCGCAGCCTGCGGGAGCAGGGCTTTTCCGGCGTGCGGGAGTTTACCGGAGAGGAAATAATCCTGTTTTCGGAAGGACTTGCAGACCTGAACAAACGATGGGGTCTTACTCTCGCAACATGTGCGGATCGCCGGGATCTCTCGGCGTACGGCATCGGGAAAGGGCAGTGCATCAGTTACGACCTCCTGATGCGGGAATTCAGTGACGACCGGGCGCTTGCCGCATTCCTTGCCGGAGGCGGGCAGACGGCAATTGACGGGACCGGTTCCGCAGCCCGTATCCGGGAGCTGAAAGACCCCGGCCAGCGAGGGCCGTGCGGCTGCATAGTATCCAAGGACACCGGCCAGTACAATACCTGCCCCCATCTCTGCGCGTACTGCTACGCGAATTCATCGGTAAACGGCGTTCAGCGGAATTATTCACGGTACCGGGAATCGGAGAGGACCGGAAGCTATCCCGACACCATTGTCGGCTGAACCGGGTACCGGTGATGCCATCCTTTGCCTTTGTCCGGAACGCCCTCCTCGATTTTCCTGACGATACGATAAAAGATGAGCGATAAGGGGGGGTCTCCTGCACCGGTTCACATTCCGAGAACCACACCCGCAATGATTGCAGCCGTATAGACAATCATCGTGACATGGAACAGCGGAAGTGCCCGGAGGGCGGTTTCCGGATCCGGTTTTCGCAGGACAAGAAAATTTGCGATCGCAAGCAGCACGAACCCGGCCAGAAAGCCGGCGGCTGCAATCATACCCAGCCGGGTGAGGAACAAACCTGCGGCGATAATGTGGAGGAGCGTAAACCCCGCAATCCACCAGGCTGTGCCCTTATCTCCGTAAAGG
>NZ_PIZH01000588.1 GCF_002835825.1 Methanoregula sp.
GTGCAGACGTAGGCCCCGCCGCGCTCGATCAGCTGCCGGCAGATGTCGTAGTAGAGGGAGAGCCGGTCGCTCTGGGTGACCGTCTCGGTAATCCCAAGGCCGAGCCATTGTAAGTCCTCGACAACCATGGCATAGGCTTCGGGATCGACCCGTTTGGGATCGGTATCCTCGATCCGGAGGATGTACCGGCCGCTGTACTGCGTTACGTACGCGTCATTGAGCACCGCGGCACGGGCATGTCCGATATGAAGGGGCCCGGAGGGGTTCGGGGCGAACCGCATGGCAACACCCTTCCCGGCCTTCTCGAGATCGGGCAGCACCTTCTTATGTTCGTGCTTCTCGGACAGGGCCGCAAACATCTCCGGCGCCCGGCCCTTCAGGGTCGCCTCCCGCTGTTCGGGCGAAAGGGCCGCCACCTCTGCGATGGCCTCCTTGACAAGGGCCGAGACCTCCTTGGCCCTGCCCCGGAGCCCCGGGTTACCGCCCACCCCCACCCCGACGACGTCCCCCGGCTCCGGCACACCGCCGTGCTTCACGGCATTCTGGAGTGCGCACAAAAAGAGGATCTCTTTGGGATCGTCACCGGCCATCCTAATAACTCCGGGTAACGAAGAACTCGCCGATGTCCATTAAGAGCTGCCGCTCTTCTGACTCGGGCAGCACGCCAAGGTGCCGGTTGCTGTCTTTCACCAGCCCTTCTGCAACGCCCTTCACCTCGTCGATGACCCCCGCTTCGGCCAGATCCCGGATCGCGGCATCGATCTCGGCAGGGGTGAGATCTTTTCTGTACTTTGTCAGGTCGAGCCCTTTCTCACGGGCCTTGATCATCAGGAGCGTCTGCTTGCCCTCGCGTAGGTCGGATGCCTGGTCCTTGCCGCTCTTCTCGGAGGGTGTCAGAAGATCGATGAGATCGTCCTGGATCTGGAACGCCATGCCGGTGTTGAGCCCGAAGTTGTAGAGGGCCTTCACCTGCACCCCGTTGCCCCCGGCAAGGATCGCACCGATACCTGCCGCAGCAGCATACAGGACCCCGGTCTTCTTTTTGACCATCTCGAGGTACTCGCCTTCCGTCACATCGGTCCGGTGCTCAAAGGACATGTCCATGTGCTGGCCGGCGCAGATCTCGTCGCAGGCTTTGGCGAGCATGGTGACGGCTTTCACCTTCGCAGTGTCGGTGGCAGTCGCCATGCAGAGATGCTCGAACGCCCGGGCATAGAGGACATCGCCGGCAAGGATACCGGTCGGCATGTCCCATTTGGTATGAACGGTCGGGGCTCCCCGGCGGAGCTTGTCATCGTCC
>NZ_PIZH01000589.1 GCF_002835825.1 Methanoregula sp.
TGGCAGGCAAGGTGCTTGCGGAACTGCGCCAGGTCCATGCTGCATTTGATCATTACGGTGTCGATCGTGGACGGCAGGTGCGACAGCTTCCGGATGCGGATGAACCGTTTCTCACCCGTGGGCTGGGTAGCGACGAGATGCGCCGGCGGGTACTTCTTGTTGAACCCGGGCGGGATGACCTCGACCGTGTAACCGTGCAACCGGAGGAGCTCGCGGGCCCCGTCTTCGACAAGCGTTCCGCGCCGGCTGGTCATGACGCGGCACCTCCCTTGTGCGGCGAAATTATCTCCGGTTCCGGAACATCACCTGGGACCTCGAAGAGGATGCAGGACACATCCTCTCCGAGCGCGACCGCGATGAATCTGTCGCGGGGGAGCATGTACCGGATGCTGCCAACTGACAGGATCACGGCCCGGCCGGAGGGATTGAGGGCAACGGATCCGGATGCGACCGGAGAGCCGGTCGGGTCCGGGTTTTTCTGCAGCAGCGGCACGGTGTCGCCGACAAACAGCAGCATCCCCATGTCCTCCGGGCAGATGAAATACGACTTGTCCCAGATTCGGACATGAACATAGCCATCGCTCCCGGTCAGGACGAGCCCGGCAGAGAAACGGGTCATAGACATACTCCCGCAAGCCTCTCACCTTCAGTGAGGGATTTAAGCGTGGAAACAGAATTATCTATGGCAGTCTCACGGCGTGACTGGGTAAGTTTTGTTCGTGAGCTGCCACAATTTACGACGTGCATGATACCTCCTCTTTTGTGACGATGATCCAGCGTCCGTGTTCGACCATTTTCTTCCCGATACCGTGGAAGCCGGACCGCTTCTCGTAGGCATCGACGGCCTCCTGCGTTACCTTCAGGGGTTCGCGATACATTCCCTTCTGCATCATTTTTCTCCTCGTGTTGTTGCGTTCGGTTGTTCTCCTCTGCATCCGGGGCGCCCACATCCACACGTCCCGCTTTTCCCGTGGTGTTCCGGAATCCCGGGCCGGATAGAGCCATGGCTATTGTCCGGCCAGATGCCGCCTTCCTCAAAACGGCGGGTGACCTATCGGATCAATACCATAAGCGGATCACGGTTACCGGTTATCCGGAATTACTGACGCGAACCAAAGAATGTAAAGAGAGAAACTCCCGGGGCGTGGCTTTGTGTCAACTGGCTCCACTGTCCCGTGTTCATGCTGCGTCCGATACCGGACGCCAGGTTGTTCGGCTCTGCCTTGCACGATGTCTGAGTAACGGCATCGGGCCTGCGGAACAAACCAATGATTCGATCACCGATCGATTCTGCCGCAG
>NZ_PIZH01000590.1 GCF_002835825.1 Methanoregula sp.
GGAAGATGTGATCGCTGGCGGCGATGTTGCGAGCATCATCCGGTACTTCCCGGACAACCGTACATGGGAGGCGGTGCCCCGGCCCGAGGCCTGCAAACTCTTCACGCCAAAAAGACGCGTTGTCGGAGTGAGTGACGACGCGGTTCCGTTCATCCGCGACCAGGGTATGAGCGTGCGCCGGCCGGGGATGGTCTCGATTGACGATTCGGTCAGGGCCGTGGATGAAGTTTTCATCATGGCACCTGACGGGACCTGCATCGGGGTAGGTCGGGCAAAAGTGGACGCAGGCGTAGCCCGGGCCATGGAGAAGGGCTCCATTGTCCGGACCCGGCGGAACATTGCGTCGCAGATCGTACCCGGCAGAGCCAGCTGGGATGATGCGGTGCGGGCCAATGCCCGGGTGCTTGAGGAGGCAGAAGCAGAAGCGGTCGCGTTTGTCAGGTCCGTGACGGAAAGAAATCCCGGTCTCGTGGCGAATGTCTCCTACTCCGGGGGAAAAGACAGTCTTGCGACCCTGCTCGTGGTGAAAAAGGCGATCGGGAAGATCCCCATGCTCTTTGCCGACACGGGCCTCGAATTCCCGGAAACCTACGAGAATGTCCGTATTGTAGCAGAAAAGTACGGCCTTGAGGTGATCCGGACCGATGGCAACAACACGTTCTGGGAGACATTTGCAAAGCAGGGCCCGCCGGCGGTCAATGCCCGCTGGTGCTGCCGGGTCTGCAAGCTGACGCCGGTACTGGACCTGATCCGGGAGAGATGGGGGGAATGTCTCTCGTTCATCGGCCAGCGGCGCTACGAGTCTGCAACGCGGGCGCAGAGCGACCGGGTCTGGCGGAACCGGAACGTAAAAGTCCAGCTCTCGGCAGCCCCGATCCATAACTGGACCGCAATGCATGTCTGGCTGTACATCTGGCGCGAAGAAGCACCGTACAATGCCCTGTACGGGCACCGGCTGGACCGGATCGGTTGCTTCATGTGCCCGTCAAGCGATATGGCATTACTGCACATGATCGCCGGGGATTACCCGGATCTCTGGCAGGGCTGGACGGAAAAACTGGTCGAATGGCAACAGGCACGGGGGCTTCCGGCAGCATGGGTTGCAGATGGGCGATGGAGAATCAAAGAAGGCAGGGCAGAGGATAATGACACAGATAGCCATTATTGATTACGGGGTCGGGAACCTCCGGAGTGTCATGCGGGGGCTGGAGAAGGCCGGTGCAGCCATTGTTGTCCCGTGCTATCCGGATGCAATCGCGGCTGGGGGGGGCCGCTGCCTCCCGGGGGCGGGGGCGGT
>NZ_PIZH01000591.1 GCF_002835825.1 Methanoregula sp.
GAATAAAATGGACCTCGTCCCGCATGCACAGGAAAAAATACGGAAGATCCTTGCGAGCAAAACCGTCATTTACAAGAAAAAAGGCGAGACCGACAAGGCACTCGATTGTATCAACACTCTCCTTGTTAATGAACCATCAAGTTACAGTCTCTTAAGCGAGAAAGCCAGCCTTCTTACCAAGCTGGGACGGACTGCCGAGGCAGCAGAAGTCCAGAAGCTGGCTGATGCAAACAAACCTGTCGCAGAGACTCCGGATCTGGGAGGTTGCCTCATTGCAACAGCAACGTTCGGTTCATCCCTGTCTGCCGAGGTCCAGCAACTGCGGGATTTCCGCCAGAATACCATTTACTCATCTGCTGCCGGAACCGAGTTCATGTTTGCGTTCAATGCCTGGTATTATTCGTTCAGTCCGCATGTTGCCGACTTTATCCGTGCAAACAGCTGGACCCGGCCCCCCATGCAGTGTATCCTGACGCCGCTGATCTCCATCCTATCGCTGGCCAAGTCTGCATCTCTGGCCTTTGCTCCCCATACCGAACTCAGCGCGGTTATCGCAGGGCTCATCGCGAGTTCTCTGATAAGCCTTGTTTATCTTTTCCCGATAGTCCTTATTCTCCAGGCTACTGCACGCCAATACCAGAGGAGCGTCACGGGCCCGGCCCTGGTAAAGACCCTTCTGGGACTCGGAGTTTTCAGTAGTCTGCTCCTGCTCTGTGGCTATTTCTTCTCGATCAGACTCCTCCATCTCGTGGGAAGTTCATTGTTCGTCATCAGTGTATTTCTGGTATCAGCGTTCGGTGCTGCTCTCATCTGCGATCGATGGATAGTAACCCGCACAGGAAATGAATCAATGGGTTGAGAATTTCCCCTTTTTTTATCCCGGGTTTTTTGAGGAAATGCGTCAAACACACGAGCCAGAGACACCGTTGATCCCGCCCGGCCACTCAGACGGTCCGAACTATCGAGCAAAGAGAACAGTCCCGAGGATAACGGGACTTGTCACGTTCGTTCTCCGGCCGCACGTGCAGTCAGTCACCGCACTTGACAGCTCAGAAGGGACGCGTGATGTCCTTACGTCAAAGATACGGGATTCCGGTATGACCAGTGTCACGACCCGGCTCATGAACCTGAAAGGACCGGACGGGGAGGGTACTTATGAGCTAATGATCAGCAGCATGACGCTCCACCACATCAGAGACGTGCCACGGCTGCTGCACCATTGGTACTCGGTCCTTCTGCCGGGCGGGACTCTAGCCATTGCCGACATTGACAAGGAGGAGTGAAGTTCCACAGGAG
>NZ_PIZH01000592.1 GCF_002835825.1 Methanoregula sp.
CTCTCTTCCTGGATACCATCGACCGACCATAGGTCCGGATCTTCCTCTGCATAGTACCAGAGGGTTGCCCTCCATTTCCGGTTCACATAGATAAACCGGCCTTCTGGGGAGACGCTCTGGATAAGGTCGTTCGCGTGCTGGAGGTCATGGTATCGCTGTTCCCGCTCAAAGAGGGTGTTCCGGGCCTGTTTCAGGGCAATGGCCTGCCCGATGACATGCCTCAGCTCCATGAAGAGAGCATCCGGGTCTCCTCCTTTCTGGATATAAAAATCCGCACCGCTGTTGAGGGCATCGATAACGATCTGTTCCCGGCCCCGGCCCGTGAAAATGATAAACGGGATATCGCCGAACACCAGCCTGACGCTTTTCAGGAATTCGACGCCATTGGTGCCCGGCATCTCGTAATCGCACACAATAGCATCATACGGGTGAGCTGAAAGGGCTTCCATCCCTTCCTGCGCTGATGTTTTTATATCGATGGAAAATTCACCCGGTATTTCCAGGAAACACCGGGCAAGTTCAAGGAGATCCTGTTCATCATCTACAAAAAGAACAGCAGCCATGTCAGCTTCCGATCCGTGACATGAAACAAATTGGTTTTTGGTGTATCGGTCATATCAAAATTTGGATGTGTTGTACATATAAAAAAAGCCGGAACACGGTTATTTCTTCAATAAGCCGGTTTTAATAATAATTTTCCGGAAAGATCTGCAGCAATTCGTGAAGTATCCTCCCATCAGGGACATAGCATTTTTTATCCGGGCCTGTCTGTGTCAGCTATCGGAATTTGCAGGTCCGAGGGCTTTGGGTGAGTTTCTTTTAATCCGGAAAACAATCCGGAACCCGGTTCCGGGACCCTCAATCCGCTCAATATCTGCTCCCATCTGTTCGACAAGCGAGTTGACGAGCCGCAGCCCGAGGCTATCGGCATTCCTCCAGTCAAAATCCCGGGGCATGCCAACGCCGTTATCGGAGAAGAGGAATTCGTACAGGTCCGGTCCCGCCCGTTTCCCCCGGATACTCACCGTGCCCGGGCTCCCTTCCGGGAACGCATATTTTATCGCATTGGAAAGGAGCTCGTTCGTGATCAGACCGAGCGGTATCGCGGTATCAATATCAACCGGTATCTGTTCGACGTCAATTTTAAGCCGGGTCGGAAACCTCGCTTCACCCTGGTACGCAAGGATCTGGTTCGTGATGGTCCGCAGGTACGTAGCAATGTCAAGCGCAGCAATATCGGAAGACCGGTACAGCCGTTCATGGACCATGGCCATTACCCTGACCCGGTTC
>NZ_PIZH01000593.1 GCF_002835825.1 Methanoregula sp.
GATCGTGACAGCGACCGCTGCCCCTCCCGCACGTTTATTCCAAAGCCCGGCAAATAATTGACCGGACGTGCCTTTCCATGCCCCGCGAACTTGACGAACGAGACATCGCCATCTTAAAGAAACTGGCACCCGAATGCGGTGACCTCACCTGCTCGGGTTCGGGCCATTTGTTCCACTCAATCCTGCCCCCGGTCTCCAACCACTTCTCCGGCGACGGGGCGGATTTTGCCCGTCGCATCGGCCTCCTGAACACGGAAGAACTCGAGTACCTGTGCAGGGTCATCGAAGACGGGACGGAGAGCATGGGCTGCCTCCCGGTCGAGGACATCGAGGCGTTCGTTGCCCTCGTGCACGACCGGGTCTCACCGGAAGCAGCGCAGAAGGTGACCCGGGCCTACGAGTCCGGGTACGAGTGTGAGCGCTGACGATCGGTCCATGAACAGCAATGAGAGAGAAGTCCTCAACCTTGCCGGAAATTCTGTTGCGGCAAGACGGAGTGCTGCACGGAAACTCGGGTTGAGAAAAAGCCAGTGTGCGATCGCCGCATTACAGACAGCTCTCTCCGACCCACACCCGGCAGTTCGGGCAGAGGTCGTGCATGCATTGGGCCGCATTGGCGATGCAGCTGCCGTACCCTCACTCGTCCCGCTGCTCCAGGATAGCGATCCTTCCGTGCGGACGGGAGCCGTTGCTGCGCTGGGCATGCTTGGCGATCCAGCGGCAGCCGAGGCTCTCATCAGCTCGCTTGCAGATTCTGACCGGACGGTCCGTATCGGCGCTGCCACCGTCCTGGGACGGATGATGGCAGTGGAGGCTATTCTCCCGCTCGAATCCTTGAAATGCGATACCTTCTCTGATGTAAGGGAGGCTGCCGAAGATGCCCTTGCACGATTGAAAAGGAGACGGTGACGACCCCCCCGGCCGGTCAACCGGATAATTTATAAAAACAAGTGGCCGGGTTTTTTATTTATCCCGGCCAATTCTCCATACCAATGAGCGACTCCCCCGTACCTCCTGTCATCGAAGCCTGCGACCTGAAGAAGACCTACGGAACAACAATTGCCGTGGAATCTATCCGGTTTACGGTCAACCGCGGCGAGATCTTTGGCTTTCTCGGCCCGAACGGCGCGGGCAAGACCACGACCATGAAGATGGTCACCTGCATCTCGCCCCGGACCGGAGGCACGCTCCGGGTCCTCGGCATGGACCCGGACACAGATCCCGCCACGATCAAAGGAAAGCTTGGCGTCGTCCCGCAGGAGACCAACCTCGATGTCGACTTCACC
>NZ_PIZH01000594.1 GCF_002835825.1 Methanoregula sp.
TCCTTTTTTGCAGGCACATCGAGAGTCATAAAATAAGATATCGATCCCAAGGCTACTGGACTCGGTGCCAGAGATCCGGGTGCTGAATCTCCAGCCATATCTATTGTCGTAACCGGATTCATGGAATCCGGCCCCTGCACCTGATTAGTTACACATCCTGCTGACAGTATAACGAGCAGAATCGTTAACAGAAAACTAATTGTGCTGTTGTTACTCATCGAATTCACCTCTCACACCTCCACCAGATTGAAATATTCATAACGGACATCGGGCGCACCGTTCACCATTATCGGTGCGGAACAGAACTTCCCATATCCGGGGAGATAGTCCTCACTACAGGGTTCAGCCCACATCCATGCACCCGAATACTTCTCTTTTTCGGCTACATTGATCGTATCGATTAGTGTGTTTCTCCAAGCGTTCCGAATTTTCTCAATGTAATATCCGTTTGCCCCTTTCATCCGCTGGGCGAACTGGGTTCCCTGGTTACTGTAGGGAAAACCGATGGTGTCGAATCCATTGAGGATATGGAGCCCGGAAAAAACCTGTTCCATATCTTCATGATGACTCCGGTTCAGGACGAGGCACGACGCAAAGGCGACCCATTTGGCCCGTGCTGATCCAAACCGCATATCGTCTGCATTCAATTGCTGGAACGCATTGTCGGTCCCGAACCGGATGATCAGGGGGTCGCCATGGCCGGCAAAGAGTGCGAAATCCGCATCATCTGCTTTTATCGCCGATGGCTCCGTACTGCTCCAGTACTTCGATCCGGCATTTGCATCGTAATGCTCGGCATAGCCCGTCCAGGTTGTGTCGCCATTCGATCCCTGAATGCCAGTGTAGAAATTCTGTGCGAGGGGAACCGTATCGGTCAGGTCGTTTCCGGTTCCCGGGTAATCCCCGACACCCCCGACAAAGACCCGGTATGTTCCCCCGGTACCCATGATATAGGCCGGTTTTGTTTTGGTATCACTGCCATGGCTGTTGGTCACAGTGAGTTTGACCGTATGCGTTCCATGGGTGGTGTAGGTGTGACCCGGGTGCTGTACAGTGGATGTCCCGCCATCGCCAAAATCCCATAGCCACGACGTTGGTGAGCCGGTTGACAGGTCCGTGAACTGGACTGTCAGCGGGGCGGTGCCGGAGAGCGGCGTGCCGGTGAAGTCGGCAACCGGAGGATCGGCTCCCATCGCAGTAACCGAATCGATATGGCCGTGTGTTGAGGAATACGTCCAGATATCGATGGTGCTGTTTCCTGTCAGCGTCGTGCTCGCGGATCGCA
>NZ_PIZH01000595.1 GCF_002835825.1 Methanoregula sp.
CATCACGTTAGAGGGGCTGCGGGCGGTGGGGGGGCAAAAAGGCGTGATGGTTAACCTCGATGTGACCGCCGAGAGGGTATCATGGTCGCCGATATACAGCGCGATGGTTGTTGCAAGCGACGCCATCAGCACACCAAAGAGGATCAGGATGAGGTAGATCATGCCATACTCGAAGAGCGTGTGGATGGTCGCGCCGATCAGGATCGAGATCCCGAGGATCACCGATGCCTGGATGACACCGCGGATGGTGATGAAGAGGATCTTCCCAAACAGGATATCCTCGCGGGGTGAGGGCATGGCGAGGAACTTGTTGAGAAAACCAAGGATCTTGTCGAACATCAGCAGGCCGCCACCGGAGAGACCGGAGGCAAGCATGGTCATGACAAGGATTCCGGGCGTGATGAAATCAAGGTAGTTGCCCGTGAACTTCACCGGAAGGGCGAGGCCCACGAAGATGAGCCATGCTGCCGGCATCACGAGCATGGAGACAACAGCAAGTTTGCCCCTGAGCCACTTGATCATGTCCCGTTCCATGTAATACCAGATGCCTTTCATTTAGTGTCTCCTCCTGAGCATGGAGCGGAACTGGTGATCGTTAAAGGTCCGGGATTCTTCATAGGTCCCGACTGCGTCGATGAATACATCGTCAAGGGTCGGCTCGCGAAGCGAGAGGGAATGCACCTTTAGGCCCTTGTCGGAGAGCTCTTTGGTAATGAGGGGGAGGGCCTCCTTGCCGCTCTCTGCGGTGAACGTGATCTCGTCATCTTTCTGGCCCACGAACCGTGCACCCTCGAGGGTCTGGGGCGTGTACGTGCCGGTTACCTTTGCGGTTATGACGTCTTTCATCAGTTTGGCTTTGAGCGCCTGAGGGGTGTCAAGGGCAACAATCTTCCCCCTGCTGATGATGCCGACCCGGTCGCAGAACTGGTCCGCCTCGTCCATGTAGTGGGTGGTGACAAATATTGTCATCCCGTTCTTCCGGAGCATGCGGATATGCTCCCAGATCTTCTTGCGGGCCGCCACATCGAGCCCGATGGTAGGTTCGTCAAGGAAGAGGACCGCGGGCTGGTGGACGAGGGCCTGTGCCAGTTCGAGCCGACGGCGCATCCCGCCCGAATAGGTCCGGACCAGATCGTCGCCCCGTTCGGAGAGCTCCATGATCGCGAGAACTTCGTCCACCTTGTCCTTCGGGCTCTCGATGCCGTACAGCTTGGCAAAGAAGAGCACCTTCGCACGGCCTGTCAACGTGATGTCAACCTCCATGTCCTGCGCGACGGCAGTGGG
>NZ_PIZH01000596.1 GCF_002835825.1 Methanoregula sp.
GTGTCGCTGCCGTACTGGTTGGTCACCGTCAGGCGGACATCATAAGAACCTTCACGCATGTAGATGTGGCGGGGGTTCTGCTCGTAGGAGGATGTACCGTCGCCAAAGTCCCAGACCCAGGATGTCGGGTTGCCCTTCGAGAGGTCGGTGAAGTGGACGATGAAGGGTGCCTTTCCGACCTGCCGGTCAGCCTTGAAATCGGCGACCGGGGCAAGGGTCGTGACGATATAGTTCACTTTGGAGACGGTATCGGAACCGTTGGCATTGGATGCGGTCAGGGTGACCGTGTAGGTGCCGATGGTTGTATAGGTGTGGGTGGGGTTCTGTTCGGTGGAGCTGCCGCCATCGCCGAAGTCCCACTTCCAGGTGGTGGGCGCGCCGGTGGACTTGTCCGTGAAGTGGACGTCCATTGTAGACCCGCCGCGGGTCTTGTCGGCATCGAAGTCTGCCTTCGGGATGTTCAGCACCGTGATGTACATGTTTTTGGTCCTGCTGTTGGTCTGGTAAAGGTTGGACGCGGTCAGGGTGACATCATAGACGCCGACATTGAGGTATGCATGGTCGGGGGCCGAGCCCATTCCGGTCCTGCCGTCGCCGAAGTCCCAGACCCAGGATGTCGGGCTCATGGTCGAGAGGTCGGTGAACCGGACATTCCTGCCGACACCTACCGTTGTCCTGTCTGCCGTGAAGTCGACGTCAGCACCGCCGCCGACTGTGACAAGGCCGGTCTTGATCTTGGTGTCTTCGCCAAAGGAGTTCCTTACCGTGAGCTTGACCGTGTACGTGCCCTCGTTGATATAAACGTGGCGCGGGTTCTGCACGGTTGAGGTCTCGCCATCGCCGAAGTCCCATGCCCAGGAGGTAGGTCGGTTCTCCGACATGTCGGCAAAGTGGACGACCTTTGGAACATTGTACGTGTGGTACGGGCTGATGATCGGCCGGAACTCAGCCTTCGGGCCGAGGCCGACGTTGATATAGTTGGTCTTTACTTCTGTGTCCCGTCCGTTCTCGTTGCGGGCGGTCAGGGAAACCGTGTAGATGCCCTTAACCCGGTACGTGTGGGAGGGGTTCTGGTAGGTGGACTCAGCGGCATCGCCGAAGTTCCATCTCCAGGACGTGGGCGCATTGGTGGTCTTGTCCGTGAACTTGACGGCCTCGTCGACACTCACTTCGAGCGCGGAGGCCACGAAGTCGGTGTTGGGAACGCCGCCGACATTGATGATCTGGGTCGCGGAGTCGGTGATGTCGTCACGCGAAACGGTCAGTTTCACATCGTACGACCC
>NZ_PIZH01000597.1 GCF_002835825.1 Methanoregula sp.
TCCTGGAAGAGAGGCCGGCAGAGGATCCAACAGAGTGGATCCTCAAATCCATGACCGCACCCGGTGACACGTCCCGCCCGGTTGAGTCATCGTCGCTTTTCGAGCCGCTGTACCATTTCACCACGCTCTGCAGCCAGCCCCGGGTAACCGTGCCGGAAGAAAAAAGAAGATCTCTGATCCATGCTGTTCTCCGGTTTCGGAATGCCGACAACGGGTTAGGGCTGCCGTTTTCGACAATGATCTAGACCTCCCCTGGCATGTCCTACCTGAAGTTATTGGATCCCAACGCATTGCTTCAGACGTCACGGGATTTTCTCCGGCACTGCGAGGATCCGGAGTACGGTTTTCTCTCCGTGCCCAATGCCCGGCCCGCATTCCTTGAGCATATCCATGCCGGTGTGCTGGCCTGCTCGGTGATAGGGTATCGTTCACCAGCTCTCCCGCGCTGCGAGGAGTTTATTGAAAAATGCCAGAAGGGGAATGGCGGGTATGTCCGCTCGGTCTTCGGCGGATCGGCCACGCTGGAGAATACCTGGCTCGCTGTCGAAGCCGGCGCCCTGATCAGAAGACTTGAATCGGGACCGGAAATTATCCCGCACATGATGGAGCGGGAGGCCCTGCCATGAAATCTCCGGTCAAGTCCCGGCTGATGAAGATACTGCTCGATGGGGAGCCGCACCGGGAGATCGATCTCGCTACCGGAGTCGGATTCACGAAAGTCGCAACGATCCGGAAATTGATCGATTCATTCGAGCGGGCACGGATCCTCAGCCGAAGGAGGGACGGGGAGAACACCGGCTGGATCTGCCAGCTGAACCTCACGCACGATGCGGTAGTGAAGATCTACCATCATCCTGAACTGGTCCTTCTCCGCCCGCTCATCCGCGAGCAGCCCTGGTTCGCTCCTCTCTTCACCGCGAATTTCGACACCCTGCCGGATCCTCTCCCGTCCCTCATCCAGCGGATGGTCGTGCAGTCCCATACATTCTTTGAGATCATTTGCCGGTATGATTCCCCGGAAACGATCAGGGAGACCTATGAGCCGGTTCTCGTAGTAAACCGTCTCTCCGGTATCCGGAATCCGCTCTTCAATGATCTGTACCTCTGGTACCAGATCTATGTTCACGCGGTCATCCGGGATATCGATCACGGCGGGCTCGGGAGCGGTTTTGCCGGCCTCCTCGCCGAATGCCAGCAGGAACTCGTTGCATTGTCCGGGTCCCCCGGCAGCGGAACGAAAGACCCTCAGAGAACCAGAAGGAAAAAAGCACCTGCAATAAGCC
>NZ_PIZH01000598.1 GCF_002835825.1 Methanoregula sp.
CGGTCGCGCGGGAGTGAAACGGCGCAGGCGGCCCCGTGTATATTGTCGGACAGACAAAGGGGGCGACGGGCCGGCCCCAGTACGTCGCGCGCCTGGTGAGCCCCGGCAACACCGGGCCGGTGCTGGGCGCAGGGGCGGAAAAGGAACGGTACACCCGGCTTGCCTCCGCGATTGCCCACGAGCTCGTGGCCTCGGCATTCCCGGTCAGCCACGGGGGTCTCGGCGTTGCGCTTGCCAAGGTGGCTATTGCCGGGCGGCTCGGTATGGACCTCACGCTCCTGGTTCCGGACAGCATGCGGCCCGACTACTTCCTCTTCTCGGAGTCGCTCTCCCGGTTCGTGGTCACGGTTGCACCCGATCATAAGCGGGCGTTTGAGCAGGCACTGGGGGCGGATGCCGTGCTGGTCGGCCGGACGGGCGGCAACCGCCTGCGGATCAGCGGCCGCGTTTTGCTGCTCGATGTTGGCGTCGATGAACTGGAAAAAGCCTACAAGGCACCATTCGGGGGGTACTGACAATGGCAGCAGTAAAGAGGAACATCAAAAGGCCCGCTGTGGCTGCGAAGGCACCCGCAGCCCGCGAGGTGATCCCGGAAAAAGCCCTGATCATGAGCGGGTACGGGATCAATTCCGAGATGGAGACACAGGAAGCGCTGGCACGGGCCGGCATGGCTTCCGACATTGTCCACATCAATGACCTGATCGCGGGGGAGCGGCGGCTCTCCGACTACCGGCTCCTCGTCTTCCCGGGCGGATTCTCGTACGGCGACGATACCGGTGCCGGCAATGCGTTTGCAAACCGTGTCCGGAACAACCTCTGGGACGAACTCCAGGAGTTCCTGGATGGCGACAATCTCGTGCTGGGCATTTGCAACGGGTTCCAGATCCTGGCAAACCTCGGCCTTGTTCCCGCGTTTGACCGGAGTTATAAACGGGAGATCGCCCTCATGCCCAACCGCGGCGGCCGGCTGGAGTGCCGGTTCGTTACCCTGAAACCGGCAAACGAGAGCCTTTGGACAAAGGGGATCGAGCGCATCTGGTGCCCGGTCTCCCACGGGGAGGGGAACTTCTCGTGTTCAGCGGAAACACTCAAAACGATCCGGAATAAGAAGATGGTGGCGTTCACCTACTGCCGCGAGGACATGAGCCCGGCAGACGGCGAATACCCGTACAACCCCAACGGGGCGCTCGAGGATATTGCCGGCATCACTTCTGCCGACAAAAAAGTGCTTGGCATGATGCCGCATCCCGAACGGGCCATGGAGTTTTTGAACCTCTACGAC
>NZ_PIZH01000599.1 GCF_002835825.1 Methanoregula sp.
CACAGCGAAGAGCGCGAGTCCTTCATATAACGGGGCCAGCTTCACAAAGAAGAGCAGGATGATAACGCAGGCTGCGGAGAGTTCGGAGATGGCATAGGCGGCAGGTATGAACGAGGTTTCCGTGATCGTCTTGACCCGGTGAGAGAGCCGGTCAATGGTGCCAATCTCGTTCTTCAGTTTTACGGTATACTGGGGCGGCACATTCATGTCAACAAGCCGGGAGATATCCTCGACAAATGCATCGATTCCCTGATCCATTTCTTTCAGGTTCCAAGAATTATTCCGGAAATTGGTATTGATGATCACGAGAATCTGGTAGACCTTTGCCTGCATCCGGGGGATAATCTCCTTATCCGACACATGGATCAATGTAAGATCGCTGTATATCGTCCGGATCGAAGTTGTAATCTCACCGGGGATCTTCTCGCTCTCCTTGAAGTCTGTCAACACCCCGGCAAAGATAATCGCAACCGTAAAGATTGCGCCGCTGATAAATGCCGTGATCAGGTTAGTGAGCGAGAGCACATCGTAATTCAGGTAATCAAATACCAGCCGTACTATGAGCAGGACACCGGTGATGCCGGCGGCCTTTATGATGAGTCTCCATTTGTTCATGAACAGTTTCCATCCTTGAAAAGATCCATTCCGCAGTCAAGTCCTCCCTGTTGCATGTCCATTCCTTCATCCATGCGGATCGATTGCAACGATCTTGCCTATCCGTATTTCCTGTTGCCTTTGCATAATGGCCGATATAAAATCCATGTACCCTCCTGAAATTTGAGATTTTCAATATTGGGACGATTCCGTGCACAGCATGAGAATGATCGCACCGAGCGCTGCATATTCAATCCACCTGTCTTCCCGCATTTAGGATATATCCCGCGACAATGCTGAAAATTATCCCCACCCCGAGAGCGAAAGCCAGTGGTATCCCAAAAACAATCAGTAGGATCAAGGCGATGAGCCCCCAGATTATCCCTTCCACGAGAGGAGTTTTAAACTTCCGATAGTTCATCCACGTCAAGGTTATCCACCTGCCTTTCCCATCAAAGCCCACACTTCTCTCCTGTAAAGGTTCACCAGATCGCGGGCGAAATCAGCAAGCCCCGGAATGATCCTGAACAACCCGACAGCGATCACGATCAGGACGACAAGCGAGAGTACTTCGGCGAATACATTATGAGCCCAGAAGAAACTCGCATATCCTGCACCGAATTCCGTTGTGCCCTTCGGATCCGGGAGATACGCAAACCACTGGTCCGACCATGCGATAATC
>NZ_PIZH01000600.1 GCF_002835825.1 Methanoregula sp.
TTTCGATATCACACTTGGCTTTGACCGCGATCGAGGACCCGCTACTGTGCAGTATCAGGATCTCGTTGGCTGCCACGGACGGAACGGCGTCGCTCTCGACATAAGCCCCTGACAGGATCACTGCATGGTTGATGTTGTACAGGACCTGCTCGTTCGCCTCGACGAGATCACGGTTTCGGAGCTGTTTCTGGATCTCGTGCTTTGAGACCCCGATAATCACGACATCCCCAACTGCAGGAGCGATCTGCAGGCTGCCCGCCGAGAACATCTGCAGCGCGATCGGTACGTTGGCGATCTCGATATTCTGTCCCTGAATCTTGGTCTTCAGCCGCACGTCCGCCCGCCATTTCGACAGGTCAACTTTTGTGAGGGTCCCGATCGCCAGGGTGTTGATTTTTGACAGGCGCCGTTCGATCAGCTCGGCCATGCACTGGGTGTAGTTCACAGCGGTTTCACCTTGCATTCCGTCATGTAATCCGTCCCTTCGTACTTGTGCACATATTCGACTACCTTGTAGGTCCCGGATGCTCCCAGTGACAGGGAGCGCAGGTCAACGTACGCGTCCACCCTGATACGGTGATTGAATCCGCACTGGATCGATCGGGTATAGGATCCATCGTCAGGGCTCTCCGGGACGGTTTCGATCAAGCCGGTCTCTGCTGACAGGACCACGGCATCACGGGCGTATTCATCTGTGACAAAATAGCCGGCGTTCCCTTCGATATAATATTTCGCGGTCTTGTGCGGTTTTTTGCTGCCGTTAATCAGTTTCGCGCAATATTCAAGGACCGCCCCCGCGTTGGTATCGGACGTACCCTCGCTTTCGAGCGTAAACCCCTGATCGTCAATCATTTCCGGAGTAATCTTCGATGCCTGGAATGCATTTTCGATGATGGTCTTCAGGGGCGTTCCGGCCGGGTATTTCACTGCCGGGATCCCTGCTGCGTATCCTTTCGTAAGGACCAAGATCTTTGTCTGGAGTTCGCCCTGGTCGCGGGTCTCGCTGATTGTTTTGATTTTTCCTACGAAGATGTTGCCGTTGTCTCCGACATATCCTGCCATGAGCAGGACCTCCTGGTCTGCTTTAATCGTCTCTCTCGTTTTCCGAGAGAGATTGCATATTGTGATCTACGCGGTGTTTGCATCACTGGCATTGCTTCCCTTGACCGTAAACCTGATCTCCCACTTGTCGCTCGTGATGAGCAAGGAATCGATCTGCCAGGAAACACACAGCATCAAGGATGTATGATAGGTCAGTGAATACACAGACAC
>NZ_PIZH01000601.1 GCF_002835825.1 Methanoregula sp.
GGGCCGGACTGCCTTGAACGAGCTGACAACGGTTCCCCGGAAATGGCGCCCTATTGCAATCTCGAGGATCATGAGCGGCAGCGCGAAGAAAAAGACTGCGATAAGGTACGGGATGAGATAGGCGCCCCCGCCATTCTGTCCCAGCAGCGCGGGGAACCGCCAGATGTTGCCGATCCCTACTGCAGCACCGACTGCTGCAAGGATGAACCCGATATGCGATGACCAGCGCTCCATGCTATCCGCCCGGCAGACCCCCCCATGCCGCTATTGTTTACTATTCCGCAATTCCATAAAAACCAATACACCTGCTGCCTGGAACTTCGCATCCGTGACACTGGTAGATCAGCGGGACGATCCGGTGTATGGATAATGACGCTGAAGGGGAGAATGATCAACTAGCGGGGATCCTCATTTACCGGGTTTGAACCACCAGTCCGGGATGGGCAGGGTCGGCTCTTCGGGAACTGCGTCGGGGCCAAGGATCAGCTGCCTGACCTCGTCCGCACGTTCTGCGGTGGTGAGAACAAGGAGCGTATCCTGCTCTTCAAGTACGGTCGCCCCGCGGGGAGAGAACTGTTCTTTGCCCTTGGCAATCAGGATGATGAGCGTACCTTGGGGAAGGCCGGTATTGACGATCTGCTTATTGATGACCGATGAGCCGGGGGGAATTACCAGTTCGATGAGTTCGCTCTGGCTCTGCGAGTCCTCCGGCAGATCAAGTTCCATACCGAACCGGGAGCGTGAGGGAGCAGGAGCCGAGAGATCGAGCATGCGTGCCACAAGCGGAATGGAAGTACCGTGGAGGATGGCGGAGGTGATGACGATGAAGAAGACGAGGTTGAAGATACTATGGGCCTGCGGTACTGCTGCAAGGAGAGGGAATGTGGCGAGTACGATAGGCGCAGCCCCTCTCAGGCCCACCCATGAGACCATGATCTTCTCATGAGGATTCATCTTCCACGGGTAGAGAGCGAGGTACACAGCAACCGGTCGTGCGATGAAGATCAGGACCAGGGAGATGATGATACCCGGCACAAGGATAGGCAGGAGCTGGGAGGGAAATACGAACAGTCCGAGTGCAAGGAACATGGTGATCTGCATGAGCCAGGCGATACCCTCGTGGAACCGGATCAGACTCCGCTTGTGGACGATGCTGCTGTTGCCGATAACAGGGGCGGCGACATAGACCGCAAGGAACCCGGTTCCTCCCATGATGGATCTGATGCTGTAGATGAACAGTGACGTGGCAAGGGTAATAACCGCAGACAGCCC
>NZ_PIZH01000602.1 GCF_002835825.1 Methanoregula sp.
CCGACATAGGAACGCGGGCCGAACTGCACCTCGTTTGAGAAGATGTAGACACGGTCGTTCTTCACTGCAGGAATGGTATTCCACCCCTGCCGGTGCATCAGGTCATCATGGATCTCGGGGAAGGGCTTGAGGTTGGTCGAGGAGACCACCTTGAAGATATACTCAGGCTGCCGGGCGACAACCCATTCCGTGTTGATCTTCGCCGATTGCAGGGTAATGTCGGATCCGATATTATTGCCACCGGCCAGGATCAGCATCTCGTCAGCACCGGAACCCGGCCCCGAGACCGTGAAGTCGGTATAGGACTCTGAATAAACCATGGGCTGGTTATCCTCCGAAATCTTTTTTACCCGGCCGGTCACTTCCGCAATTGGTTCCTCGCCCTGGCTCGCATCCGCTTCCGTTTCATTCGGGGTGCCGGTCAGGGTGCCGATGGCACTGGCATCGCTTGCAAGGGCTGACAGCCGGAAACAGTCAAGGTAAAGGATGGTGATGTTTGCTGACTCGAGCTGGTCGAGGTTCTTGGGCTTGGAACTGGCATAGGCGATGACGGCATCCGGGTGAAGGGCCAGCATCTTCTCAATATTGGGGATCTGCCAGTCGCCGATGTTCTCTGCCTGCGGTATCTTCTCCATCACGTAGGATACGTTCGTGGTCGAATGCGTGACCCCGACGATCTTGTCCGCAGCGCCGAACGCAATGATCATCTCCGCTGCATTGCCGTTGGCGACAATCAGCCGCTGTGGCTTGCAGGGCAGGGTGACCTGTTTTCCATCGGTCTGGGTGATGGTGACGGGCGTGCAGGACGGCGTTGATTCTGATGGAGCAGCCGTTGCCGGCTCGGTACCTGTAATTGCAGGTTCCGGCACCGGAACGGTCGTTTTTGCCGGCCCGTCCGTGCACCCGGCAGAAAGGATCACGGCCAGCGCAAGGAGACTGATCAGGAGAAAACACCGCAGGTTCATACCGTCACTCTCCGGTAAACCTGCATGCAGACGACGAGGACAATAACGCTCAGCACGGAGAGCAGGCCGATCTGCATGACCGGTATTGCACCATCCCCGATCGACCGTACTGCATCAATGGCGAAACTGAGCGGGTTGACAACCGCGATCGTCCGCAGCCAGCCCGGCATCACGTCATAGGGCATCAGGGCGCTGGAGGTGAAGAAGAGCGGCATGGTGATCATCGATGTGACCGCCGAGAGCGTATCAGGGTCGCCGATATACAGCGCGATGGTTGTTGCAAGCGACGCCATCAGCACACCAA
>NZ_PIZH01000603.1 GCF_002835825.1 Methanoregula sp.
CCTTTTCTTCTTCGCTGGAGCAGTAGGTTGGGTATAAGAGCCAGCACCCGGTCATTGATTTGGCTATCGATGGGGCAGATGAGGTTGACCCACACCTCAACCTCATCAAGGGCCGGGGCGCTGCTATGACACGGGAAAAATGCGTTGCCGCAGCAGCATTCCAGTTTATTGTTGTCGTAGACGAGGCAAAAGTCGTTTCCCGCTTCGCTGCCCCGGTGCCTGTGGAAGTTCTCCCGTTTGCAGTAACTCCGGCCATGGCCCAGCTCCGCGGGCTCGGGTGCCGTCCGGTAATCCGCGAGGGTGTGAAAAAAGACGGCCCGGTCATCACGGACAATGGGAACTATGTCGTAGACTGCACCTTCCCGTCCATAACGGATCCCGCGGGACTCGAAAAGGCGATGGCAGAGATCCCCGGAGTTATCGAGAGCGGGCTCTTTTGCGGTTACGCAAACAAGACTACGGTGATCGTGGGAAATGAAAAAGGGATTAAAAAAATTACATCAGCGGATATAGTGCCGTAACTTCTGGACAAGGGCCAGCTGGTTATTGGCTTCCTTCTTCTTCTCTTTCTCGATACTGTCCATAATCTCCTGGATGGGCTTTGACAGCTCGTAGATCTTTACCGGGCGGCCCTTGCTCTCGGCCTTGCTCTCGCGGCTGGTGATCCAGTCCTGCTCCATGAGGTAGCGCATCGCGATGCTGACCTCGGGCTGCCGGAGATCGGTGCCGCGCTCGATGGCCCGGGAGGTTGCCTCGGGGGTGTTGGCAAGGAATACCAGTACCTTCGCAACATTCCGTTTGGTTCCAATCTCGATGAGGAGATTTGCAAATTCCTCTTCCTTCTCGGTAAAATACATAACGTTCTCAGTTCTCATGCATCACATCCATCAGTTTTCGATCTTATACTATACAATTATCTAAATTAGGATATATAGGCTCTGTTATTGGGGGGCAACCGGTGCGACTTTTTTATAGTATGAGAAACCGAGCTTCAACGTTTATCTGCCAGGCAGATTCCCGATCACCGTACGGCTGCAGGTGCGAAAATTAACACTAATTGTTGACTTACTCAAATCGAAAAAAGAATTACATGAGCCCGAGGCTTCGCAGATCCGAGAGGATTTTGACAACAGCCTTCTTGGCATCCTCCGGTTCCTTGCCGCCGGTGATGATCAGTTTGCCGGACCCGAAGAGGAGGACGACGACTTTCGGGTTGTCGAGGCGGTACACGAGCCCGGGGAACTGTTCGGGTTCGTACTCGATCCGGTC
>NZ_PIZH01000604.1 GCF_002835825.1 Methanoregula sp.
TTGGTGTACAGGAACGGGCCCGCGGACGAGGCCCGCGGGTTGGCAACAACGAGGGGCGCCAGCGTTTCCGGTCCAAATGCCTTCTGTGCAGCCTCCCGGTCGATGCCATACCCGATGGCGACAAGGGTGTCGCCCCCGTATTTCGGGTGAACGTCCACGGCCGATACCGTATCAGCTACCGTGGCGGCAGTGGGGAGCTCCATCATGGAGTGCGCACCGGGCGATGCCGTTGCAGCCGGGCCGGTCCTGCCGGCTGCCGCAGCAAGGATCGGGGTCTTCAGGTCGGCGCTGCACACTCCCCGGATGGTCCCCTTGATCACAACGGCGCACACCCCCCGGAAGTCCGGGTATCGCTTGCGCAGGTACGTCAGGACCGCATCGTAGACCATGGAGAGAGGCAGGCCTTCGGGCGTCTCGGGCGCAATGCGCAGCACATCCGTAAACGGGCCGGTGAATGAGACCCGGTAGAGGGTGTATACGTTCATGCCGCTCGATGCAAGATCCCCGGGCGTGAAGAAGTCCATGGTCAGGTTCCCATCGGCCGGGATCCAGCAGACCGCGCCGCCGGCCTCCATCATCTCACCCGTCAGCGGGATTGCAGCCTTTTTTGTTGCGGCAAGGGCGCCGATACCGATTGCAAAGGTTACGGGTTTCACCACCGATTCACGCAGATCGGCAGCCGTGACGGTGCCATTGATGATCGCCGGCAGGTTTCCGGAAACATGGAGCACCCCTCCGGCACCTGCATGGTGATCTGCCATAAGCGTCCAACCGGCGCCGGCCATGGTCGTACCGGTATCGGCCGGACCCTCACTGCCTGCCGTTGCCGCGAGCGCAGATCCGGAGTCGGGAAATTCCTCAAGGATGCGTAAAAAGCCGCCCGAGACAAAGAGTTTCCGGACAAAGTCCTGCAACCGGCAGATCGCGATCCTTCCTCTCCGCTCCTTCATCTTCTGTGCGCATTCCTGGAAGACACGGAGGCCGGCGGAACTGAGGTATTCGACGCCGCCAAGATCGAAGATGAGGGCCTGATCATGGTCGGTCAGGTTCTGCCGGATGGCAGCGGTCACCTGCCGGGCTCCGGCTCCGTCCATTCGTCCGGTGAGGGTAAGGACCAGCCGCTGCCCGGTCCTGCTGGCGGTAATCTCCATGGTATCTCTACAGAACGTGGAGCCGGAGATGATTTAGCGCTTTCTATGGGCGGCGGGCATTCTCCCCTGAAAATCCCGGCAGGTCTCACCTGATTACCGTGGGCGATGGAAAGAATA
>NZ_PIZH01000605.1 GCF_002835825.1 Methanoregula sp.
GGCCCCGGCATCGGCAGCGGTCTTTGAAACGCTTGTTGCCGAAAAGTTTTCCGGCACCGCGATCGCAGAGGGGGGTCAGGCAGTCTCGGTAACCGCCGAGCTTGAGTTCACCAGAAAGGACGGCTCGACGTACTGGGCCGAGGTAACCATCTCCCTGATCCGCGACGCATCGGGCATGCCGTTTGGGTATGTGGGAATGGCCCGCGACATCACCGAACGCAGGAAAGCGGAGGAAGAGATCCTCGCGTCCCTGCACGAGAAGGAGGTGCTGCTCCGGGAGATCCACCACCGGGTCAAGAACAACCTCCAGATCATCGCGAGTCTCCTGTACCTCCAGTCGATCACCATCACCGATGCGTTCACGACCGAGATCCTGCGCGAGAGCAGGTCCCGGGTCCGGTCCATGGCCCTCATCCACGAGAAGCTGTACCGGTCCGAGGATCTTGCCCATGTGCCGTTTGCCACCTACATCGAGAGCCTGATCGACAGTCTCCGGGACGCATACGGGATCAACAATGGGGCCGTTTCGATCGCAGTCAGCATCGACCCGCCCGATCTTGCCCTCAGCATCGAGACGGGCATCCCCTGCGGGCTCATCATCAACGAGCTGGTCACCAACGCGATCAAGCACGCGTTCCCTGGCGGAAAGTCCGGGATCATCTCGATCGCGATGCGGCAGACGGGATCGGGAATCTATACCATGGTCATCGCAGACAACGGCGAGGGGTTCCCAAAGGACGTGGACTTCAGGAACACCAGCTCCCTTGGCCTCCAGCTCGTCAACAATCTCGTGGCCCAGCTCGAAGGCGAGATTGCGCTCGACAGCTCGGACGGCGCCAGGTTCACGATACAGTTCTGTGCGGCCGGAAGTTACGCCGCGCCCTAAAAATCAGATCAGGGATTGAGCCCTTTGCCGATTGCGTTCCCTTTTTCGTACGCGGCTTTTTCCAGCTCCGGTTGTGCTCTGACATCGAGGATGGTGTCCATGTCATTGATGAGGAGTTCATCGGTATACGGGCAGTCGATGATGTCGAAGAATGCCTGCGCTGTCAGTTTCGCTCCCACGAAGACCTCGGGGATCTTCATGCCGGAGATACAGATGAAGAGCCCGTGGCGCCCCTTCCTCTTCTCTTTTGGAACCAGCGATTCTTTCCGGAGATACTTTGCCATTAAGAAGACCTGCCACCGTTCCATGAACCCCTTGACCTTGCCGTGGATGCCCATTGTCAGTACCGGGGGTCCCACGCGGTATCTTCCGGGGTTTGTG
>NZ_PIZH01000606.1 GCF_002835825.1 Methanoregula sp.
GTATATATGCCTCATAGCGGGAGTACGCCTGCCGATATGCCTCAAGATCCCTGTTGTAATCGGCAACCATCCGGTTGTGCGGGGCGACAAGGGCATTGTACTGCCGGACTTCACCTGTCAGCCGGTGGACCTGCATCCGGTTCTCCAGCTCCATTATCTGCTCCTGCCGGGCTGTGAGATCTTCCTGCATTCTCCTGACAACATCCTCTGAATCCTTTGCGCGCGATTCTGCATGTTCTGCTGCCTCCTGAATGAACCGTGTCTGTTCGCCCCCGGTGTAGAATATTTCTCCCTGCCCTATCGGGATGATTAACGGATGAGACTTGAGGACACGGCCATCAATCAGCCTCCCGGGCGGTGCACCCACATAGGAAATATTCGTCGTCTCCAGGTACGTAAAATTTGTATCCATGGAGCGGTATTCATCAGATCCTATCCCGACGGCCATGTGGTTCTCTTCGGGAAACGAGAGAAGGGCCACCGAATACCCTTCGCGCGACAGGAGTCCTGCGAGGAGGAGGCTCTTGTCATCGCAGTCCCCGGCTCTGTCTGCAACGGTCTCGACTGGAAATTTGGCCGGGTTCTCTTCTAGTGTCTCGTACCGTAATGACTGAACATAGACTGCCATCAGTTCGAGATATTCATCGTCATCAAGTGCCCGGCCCTGCCTGATCGTCCTGAACTCCCCGATCAGGTCGCGGTATATCTCTTCCTGCGCAGGGTCGTCGACCATTGCACGATAGCTCTCTGCTATCCATATATTATCCGAGATGTTTCCGATGACGGTCACCGACTTGTCGGCATCACGGGCGCCGTCAAGCACGGATCCATTTACCCAGATGGTAAAGGCGACGGGGTCTTTCTGGAAGGGGAATCCGTGGCTTATCGGCACGGGGTGCTGCCCGGCCATAACCGGCTGGATCGCGGGTGTGATAATCCGCTCCTGGGGGAAAAAAGTCTGCGTAATGAAAAATCCGGCAGTTGCCAGCATTGCGATGGCAAGGATTGTAAGAAGGAACCACAAGGCCTTTCCGATCAAGGGTTTTTCCCCCATCGATTTTCCCGGTCCGCCGCAACGACCCGGTGGATTTGGGCAATGGAATCGATGATGAGATCCGGCCCGATGTCCGGATTCCGGAGGCCTTCCTGCCTGAACTTGCCGGTCCGGACAAGTACTCACCGCATACCGGCCCGTTGAGCACCCCCGACATCGGTCAGAATATCGTCACCGATCATGACGACCCGGTTGCAGGGGAGTCCCAT
>NZ_PIZH01000607.1 GCF_002835825.1 Methanoregula sp.
GCTGGTGAAAGGACGGGAGATTGTCGTGACCAATGTCGAGATCGAGGTGGAAGACTGATATGAAAGTGAACATGATGCATGGCGCCGGTGGCGAAGTTATGGGAGAGCTCCTCACGACCCTTACGAAATTCAAAAACAACAATGCCGGGGGAATCGGCCTTGAGGCACTCGATGATGGGGCGGTCATCCCTCTCGGCGGCGAGAACCTGGTCTTCACGACCGATTCGCATGTCGTGCGGCCACTCTTCTTTCCCGGCGGGGATATCGGGAGGATCTCGGTCTGCGGCACCATCAACGACCTTGCCGTGATGGGTGGCAGGCCCGTTGCCCTCTCCTGCGGTATGATCATCGAGGAGGGGTTCGATGTCGATGACCTTGCGCGCATTGTTGCCTCCATGGACGATGCGCTTGGAGAGGCCGGAGCCAGCCTCGTCACCGGTGACACCAAGGTCCTCGAACGCGGCGCCCTTGACGGGATCGCCATCAACACGGCCGGTATCGGGATTGCAAAGACCGTGGTACGGGACAACGGCCTTGTGCCGGGGGATGTCATCATCGTCTCCGGCACGCTTGGCGATCACGGTATTGCGATCATGGCGCACCGGGAAGGTTTCGATCTCGGCGAGCAGATCCGCTCGGATGTGGCTCCGGTCTGGAAGATGATCGAACCCGCCCTTGAAGCAGGGACCATCCATGCCATGAAAGACCCGACACGGGGCGGGTTTGCCGCATCGATTAATGAGATGGCAAAGAAGAGCGGTGTCTGTGTCCGGATCGCGGAGGAGGAGATTCCTATCCGGAAGAACGTGAAGAGCGCGGCAGGGATGCTCGGGATCGATCCGCTTGAGGTGGCAAACGAGGGCAAGGTTGTCATGGGCGTCCCGGCACAGGATGCTCTGGCCGTGCTCGCGGCCCTCAAAGCCCACCCCTATGGCAGGAATGCCGCGGTGATCGGGCGGGTGACCGCAGGCTCCCATGTGATCATGGAGACCGCAGTGGGCGGCGAGCGGTTCATCGAACCCCCGATGGGCGATCCGGTCCCCCGCGTCTGCTGATTGCCTTACCCGTTCTTTTTTTATATTGGGCAGGTTCTCTCATGCCGGTAGTTCGGCCATCGCGTCCCGGTACCCGTTCCGGGGTACACGGATGACAAACCGTGCACCCCTGCCATACTCCCCCGACTCGCTGATCGTCAGGTTGGTGATTGCAAGGATCTCCCGGGAGAGGAAGAGGCCAAATCCGGTGTTTTTATAATATTC
>NZ_PIZH01000608.1 GCF_002835825.1 Methanoregula sp.
CTCCGGCAGCTCGACGGCATCCTGAAACGGCAGCAGGGGCGGGGGCTTGATGCAGCGTTTGGGGTCCATATGCCTGGCAACTATATCCTGATGTACGAGTCCCCGCAGGGCGAAAAGCAGCAGGAGATCCTTGCAAAGGCAGACGATGAGCTAGCAGGAATCGCAGGGGAGGTGTCCCGGTGCGGGAGACCCCCGATGCCATCCTCCCTCATCCCGCGGATCCTCATGATCCTCATCTACCCGTGGTTACGGTCCCATGTCCACGATGACGACAGGAAGTTCACGGTCGCGGATACCTGCACCTCCTGCGGGACGTGCTCCGCCATCTGCCCGGCACAGAACATCGAACTGCGCGATGGCAGGCCGGTCTTCCTTCACCGGTGCGAGCTCTGCTGCGGGTGCATCCATACCTGCCCGGTGCAGGCTATCGATGCCGGCAAAAAGACGAAAGGGCGGAAGCGGTACCGGAACCCGGAGGTCAAAACCGATGACCTGAAGATTCCGCGGGGGAATCAGCCCGCAGAACAAATCTGAATGAAAAACCAGGAGATGACCATGACAGAAAAACAAGCACAAAAAAACCCTGTATCGTCCCGGCAGACCATCCGGAAATGGATCCTCATCGTATCGTTCCTGCTCATCCCGGTAACGATCTTCTACATCTCGCCCATCATCCTGATGATGGGGGCAGCAGAAGGCATCGCCACCGGCAGCATGATCCTCCTCATCCTGCTCTTCGTTCTCTCGTTCTTCGTCGCCCGGCTCTGGTGCGGGTGGCTCTGCCCGATGGGGGCATGGCAGGAGATCTGCTCGCCGGTCTTTAAGCACACTGTCCAGGAAGGCTGGCGGAAATACGTGAAATACGGAATCGCGGCGCTCTGGCTTGGGGCGCTCGCGCTCACCATCGTCACTGCCGGGGGGATCCGTTCAGTTGACCCGTTCTATGGCACCGTGAACGGGATCTCGATCTCGTCACCCGATGTTCTGGTGATCGTCGCGGTCATATTCGCGGTCATCTTCATTACCGCCTTCCTCGCCGGCCGGCGCGGGTTCTGCGGCGTGCTCTGCCCGATGGCCATCGTGATGATCGCGGGCCGGAAGATCGGCAACATCGTCAAATTGCCCGCCCTCCGGCTTGCGGCTTACCCCTCGCGCTGCATCGACTGCGGTAACTGTTCGATGACATGCCCTATGAGCCCTGCCGTGATGGGGGTGGTCCATAACGGAGTGCAGGAGATGGGCTCGGTCAG
>NZ_PIZH01000609.1 GCF_002835825.1 Methanoregula sp.
CTTCGGATCCGTAAAAGATCTCAATCTCGGAATACTGACAGAGTACCTGAAAAGCAGGTATGTCCAGATCCTCCTGGTCCTGACCGTGATCGGCGCGTTACTGCGGTTCTATCACCTCGATTTCAACTCGCTCTGGCTGGACGAGGCCTCGACCCTCACCATGTCCCGGCCGTCGTTCATCGAGATCTGGAACATCGGTCTCTCCGGCGATTTCCATCCGCCGCTCTTCCACTGGGTGGAGCATGTCATGCTCACCTTCGGCCAGAGCGAATTCGTCCTCCGGTTCGTCTCCGCCGTCATGGGAACCCTTACGATACCCCTCATGTACCTGATCGGCAAGGAATTCCGGGACCGGAACGTCGGGATCATTGCAGCGGCCCTGATGACCGTATCCGGTTTTGGCATCTACTACTCCCAGGAAGCGTACTCGTACGCAATGGTCCTTTTCGTCTTCTCGCTGGTTCTTCTCTTCTACCTGCGGGCGATCAGGACCGATACCGTCACCGACTGGATCCTGTTCGGCATCTTCTCGGCGCTCGCCTTCTGGACCCATTATTACGTGCTCATCCCGCTCGGGGTCCTCTACCTCCATGCGCTCATCACGATACGGGACCGGCTTGCGACCGGTATCGCCGGGATAAAAAACATCGTCCTTGCCTTCGTCACAATGACCATCCTGATCGTTCCCCTGATCATCATCGTGGTCGAACGGTACTTCACGCTCACCGCCGAGCCTCCCACGTACGGCGTGCTCGGTCCGATCCTGATCCCGGAGACCTTCTTCCGGTTCTCGGGATTCAACTGGTATCTCACCGGCCTGTACGTTCTCCTGATGGCAGCGGGCTTCCTGTACCTGTTCGGGAAGGACCGGAACAAGTGCCTCTTCTCCCTGATGTTCCTTGTCCTGCCCCTGGTCGCAAGCGTCCTGATCTCGGCCCGGATGACCATGAATCCCCGGTACCTGATCTACCTTCTTCCGGTCTTTTTCGTGATGATTGCCCTGAGCTATCCGCTCATGCACAGGGTAATCCCGAATAAAAAGCTGGTCTACGCGTTCATTGCGGTTATTTTTGTGATAAACGCACCTGTTCTTGGGAACTATTACACAACCTTCCAGAAGGAGGACTGGCGCGGGTTTGCCGGTATGATCGGGACCGCGACAAATCCCGGGGATATCGTGGTGGTGGCACCGGCCTATATCAGCCAGCCGTTCACCCTGGGAAAACGTGACATTGCTTCATTCGAACG
>NZ_PIZH01000610.1 GCF_002835825.1 Methanoregula sp.
CCCACCGTCCCAATACGGATGATGCGCGGTTCAGGATCCCCAGTTACGAAAATCCGGATAACGGCCGTGCCGAGGCCGATCCACGATTCTATCGTCATCCCCAAAAGTGTACCAATCCCGTATCCTAGCATGTATGCAAGGATCCCGGGGATATTGTCAAGATTCGTCAGTACGAGCCCGGTTGAGACGATCCAGACGCCGATCTTCAGCGTCCCGATACCCGAAGCGAGGTATTTGTGGCCTTTTGTTACATAGACAAGACGGATCGTCTCCATGGTGGTCTCGACAATCCGTGCAACAAGGATGATAAGCGGTAAGACAAGATCCATTACGCATCCATAACCTGTGACCGCAGCTGACGTACGGTAATCTAGGCGTATCGGATTGCGGGTATGTATGCTTTGTGGGGTACTGGAAAAACATCCGTGCAATGGATCACTGCGATAATGCAGACGGTGTCAGTTATATTTCCAGATCATCGTGGAGCAGATCAAAAGCCGGTTTGTTGCGGAAAATATACCGGTACAGGATCCTCTTCAGTGCGAAGAACCAGTCTTTCCACACACGCGTACACATTCTGTTAAATGGCGAAGTTGCCGCCCCAGGCCAGAGCATTCATCAGAGGGTCTTCCCATGAGGGATTGACACCGGATGAAATGGTGAGATTACTGAAATCATACCGGGCCAATAGCCTGCAATTCCCGCACCCTGCAATCCTGATTGCTGTGTTCAGGATCTCGTAAAAAAAATGGTGCGGGATATCCGGATCCCGGCTATCGGCCGGAGCCGCTTTGCAACCCTGATATTCCGGCATTATTCCACGATTTGCTCTCTTTTTCCTTCATCCAGCATTTATAGTGGTAGGTTCTGTTGTCTGTCCAGACCGTATCTTCGTAAATGTGCAGCAGTTGTCCGCACCGGTGACAGACATTACGTATCCATGTTACAGGGATAATTTTCTTCATCATCATCACCGATTTTCCGCTCTAATGCACCGGATAAAGATTTTTCAATCGTGTGTATTCATGGATTACACAATCCGGAGTAGTGCACCTCCAGAGTTTTCTCTCACCGGGTCCTGCAATCAGGACCATCGGCTTGCGACATTCACAGCAGAAGACCTTTCTCATGGATTCCTTCAGGGTATTTCCCTCGCGCTGGATTATATCGAAAAGACAGGCGATTCCCAGCCTGTCAGGCAAGGGAATGATTGCAGGACATCCGATACAATCGCATGCATCAGCAC
>NZ_PIZH01000611.1 GCF_002835825.1 Methanoregula sp.
TTTCGTCGGCAGCGTCGCATGTTAATACGAGCCAGCCAATCTTCCGGTTCCCCGGACCCTGGTGGTTACTGCTGACGCCCCCGATGCTGATAGTATAGTCATAGTCTACAAGGGCGGGCCGGATGAGGCATCCTTCTCGTACGGGATCGTTTCAGTCACCCCCGGTATCAGCGGTCCGCCGCTAACCTGGTCGAATACAACGTCTCACGGCGCCCCTGCCGCACAACAGTATATCCTTGGCAAAATGGTCGGCAACCAGGTGATCGTCACCGGGACAAAGGGGCAGTTTGCAGGAAAGGACCATGTGGTGGTCACCGGTTATTTCAATGACGGGACAAGCCAGGTTCTCCTGAATGTCTTTATCTGACGGTTTTCCTTGCATGGCTCTGAACGAACTGCGCATACTTTCGTATGAATCCGATCTCTCACGTGGGTTTTAAGCAGTCCCCTGATAAAAATTTTTACCCAACCATTCGTGTAGTTTATACAAGGAACAGACAAACTATGCTTACATGAAGCGATTCAATATCCCGGTTATCCTTCAGGCGCTCATCTTCCTCATCCCCCTCAATATCTACGTCATCGGGGACTGGATGGGAAGCGGCATCCAGACCATATTCTTCCGTTACATGCAGACAAATATTGGCGACAGCCTCATATTCCTGAACCGGGAACTCCATTTCATTCTCAAGGGCATCGTCACCGGAAAGACCGCGATTGCCACATCCATCTGGCTCATCGGCGTCGCAATCATCCTCATCGCAACGCTGCTGGTCATCCTTGCATACCGGCAGCAGAACCCGCGTCTCCTCCGGCACGGCGCGTACCTCAATGCCGCAGGAGCCCTCCTCTTCAGCATCTCCATCGTCATCCAGTACGGGATCCTCCTCCACGGCCCGGCCGGCATCGCCATCCCCCTCGGAATACCGGTGATCCTTAGCGTTGCGTATTTCCAGTACAAATCGGTTGAGAACGATCCCGATCCGGAACCGGATGGTGAAGGCGAAGGGGCTGATGATGCTGAGGACGACGATGAACCCGGTGTCGGGTCCGGTGTACAATCCAGCGACCCCGAAGAGCCCCTGCGCTGACCGGCCCGGGTGGAAATCCCGCATCCATCCTCTTTTCCCCCCACCCTGCCATATTTTCTCATTGTTTTCCAATTACGGGATATTATTGGTTGCAGGAAAGAGGAACATTTATCTGCACAAGGTTGCAATCTCTGACCATACAGTGTGATTCAGAG
>NZ_PIZH01000612.1 GCF_002835825.1 Methanoregula sp.
GATGCGGGGGATGAAGAGCCGGCTCCTCACCCGCCGCGAGATGGATGACCTCATTACAAAGCCGGATCTCCCGTCGCTCATCGCTGACCTCGAGAATACCCCGTACCGGGAGTATATCATCGGGGCGAAGGGCCGGCTCGACGGGATCCTGTGCATTGAAGCTGCACTCCGGGATAACTTCACGAATACCTTCCGCAAGGTCCAGGACTTTGTACGGCAGGAAGAGGCGGAGCGTTACATCGTCATCTTCCTGCACCGGTGGGACGTCCAGAACATCAAGACGATCCTGCGGGGAAAGAACATCCATGTGACAAGCGAGGAGATCGCCTCGTGTCTCGTTCCTGCGGGTGAGATGGATGAGGCGACCCTGAACGAGCTGTTGAAACAGCCCGATGTCCGGGCGGTCGTCGATCTCCTCGCAACCTGGAAGATCCCGTATGCCCGGCCCCTGACCAGGGCATACCCGGAGTTTCTCAAAACAAAGGACCTTGCCGTCCTCGAATGCGCCCTTGACCGGTACTATTACGACGATGCGCTCGCCTCGGTGAACAGCCCCGGCTACAACAACCAGATCATCCAGGACATCCTCCGGCTCGAGGTGGATGTCATCAACATCAAGACCGTGCTGCGGATGGTCCGCGACCGCGTTGACCCGGAGGAGGCCCGGCGCTACCTCATCGGCGGCGGCAGGGTGTTCGACGAGAGGAAGCTGGGATCGATGCTTTGCCTCTCCTCCATCGAGGACGTGGTCAAAACACTCGCCAACACCCCGTACCGGTTCCTCGCCGATCTTCCGGAGTCTTCGATCCGGTCCCAGAAGATCTCGATCATCGAGAAAGAACTCGAGAGGTTCCTGATCAGAAAAGGGGTGGGGGCCTTCCGCCTTGAACCATTGAGCGTTGCCTCGGTCATCGGGTATTTCTGGGCCAAATACAACGAGGTGACCAACATCCGGGTCATCTCCCGGTGCAAGACCGCGGACGTCTCACCGGATATCCTCAAAGAGGAGCTGGTCTATGTATAAGCTCGCCGTGGTGACGGATGCTGACCGGGCATCGGGATTCCGGCTTGCAGGGGCGGACGTGATCGAGGCTGCCACCCATGAGGAGGTGAGGAAGGTGATCCCCGAGCTGCTCTACCGGGACGACATCGGTATAGTGGCGGTCAACGAGGAGTTCGTACTCTCGCTCGACGAGAAGCTGATGGACCGGATCGAGAAGATGCACCGCCCGCTCATCATCCCGA
>NZ_PIZH01000613.1 GCF_002835825.1 Methanoregula sp.
GTTAACAATCTATGCAAACCCTCATATCCTTCAACGTAAGATTAATCTTACTGATAACGCATGGATGTCGCAATAACGCGGATAAGTTCCAAGGGGCAGATCGTTATCCCCGCATCGATGAGAGCCGATCTTCCGGAAGGAGAGAGACTCCTCATCATCAGGGACGGGGACCGGTACATTCTCAAGCCCCTTGCGGATCTCGAGCCCCAGCTCAGGGAAGACCTCCTCTTCGCGGAAAAAACCGAAGCAGCGCTGGCGGAATACCGGAAAGGTACCTTCACCCGGAAGTCCGGAGAGGAATTCATCGATGAGATGGATTCATGGTAACGGTCGCGTACGACCCGCACTTCGAAAAAACCATCCGGAAAATCCATGATGTGCGGCTTAAGGAGCACGTAAAGCAGCAGATCAGGAAAATCATCAGCGATCCTTCCATCGGAAAACTGATGCGATACTCCCGGAAACATACGCGGGAAGTGTACATTCCACCTTTCCGGTTGTCATACTGGTATGACCGGAAAAACGATACGCTCGTATTCCTCGCGCTGTATCACAAGGATCAGCAACAGGCCACAGAAAACGAGCCCCCGTGTTCCCCGGCACTTAGTACACGATGACTTTCAGTTCCGGAATCTTCTCAAAATGCTGGTCCCGGGTGATGATCTCTGCATCATAACAGAGTGCGGCCGCAGCAATCGCCTGATCAAAATCGCCCACCGGGCTGCCGCATTCCTGGAGGGTTGCGGACAGATACCCGAATGCATGATAGATATCCGTATCAAACGGCACTTCATCACATAATGAAAGGATCGCAAGTTTCTCCTTTACATTTTCCTCCACCCGGAGGGACCGGTAGGCCCCTTCGAAGAGCTCGAGAGCAATGACCGGCGTGATAGAGAGCGGTTTTCCTTCTGATTCCAAAGCTTCCAGTTTTGCCAGAGCATTCGGATCGTGCCGGATGATATCAACGAGGAATGAAGTATCAGCAACCGGCATCAGAACTTAACCTCACGCAGCTTTGCTTTCCGCATCTCGCGGGATACCTTTTCAATGGAATCGGCAAGTTCAGGGTTTGCACCCATTTCCTTCAGGACTTCGGACAGCTTCTTCTTTTTCGGGTAGTGCTCCAGGATTACATCGGAGAAGCTGGCTTTGTCGTTCTTCTTCAGGCTCTTCAGCCGCTCATACGCCTCCTCGGTGATGCTGATGGTTTTTGTGGACATGATCAGTCCTGTGTATGTATGT
>NZ_PIZH01000614.1 GCF_002835825.1 Methanoregula sp.
GGTTCTTGAGGGCGTCGGGCGGCAGTGCCCGGACCGGACTGCTGCCGAAGTCCAGTGTGATCTGGTACATCTGGTCCCCGATGCCGTCCAAGAGTCCGACCTCATCCTCGATTGCATCGAGAATTTCCCCCATGGCGAGGTTGCTGCAGTCAATTGTGCCGATATCGGACATGGGCGACCGGACCAGGCTGAGGTGCTCAACATGCGTGACTCCGTTGACGATATGGACTTCCAGCGCTCCCTTCCGGTCCTTGATCTCCCCATAGGTCAGGTGCTCCTGGCTGCCTGAGTACCATGCGTTCGGGGCGACCTGCTGCTGTCCGTGGTAGTGGCCGAGCGCGATGTAGTCGTAGCTGTCGAGCAGGATATCGGGCGTGAGCTCAAATTCGGCACAGGTAGCAAGACGCTTGTCCCGGATCGTGGTTGCGAGACCGTGAGTGACGAGGACGTGGTTGCCCTTCTCCCTGGTGTACGCCGAGGCGTCAAATGCAGCAGTCTTATAGTCGACCGCATGGAGCATGTTCGGGATCAAGTGGAAGTGCGTGTCGCCGATCTGTACATGCTCGTACCGGAACGAGTATGCCGCATTGATCTCCGGGTGGGCTTTCCTCAGGATCTCGAAGGCGCTGGCAGTGTAGGCGTTCTTCTGCATCTCATGGTTGCCCGCCACCGCGATGAAGGGGATCCCCGCTTCCTTGAGCAGGTCCAGGGCCTGCATGGCTACGAGCAGGGCCTTGGTCTTCGGCTTGACCGTATCGAACAGGTCCCCGGCATGGACCAGGGCTTCCGGCTGCTCGTCGCAAATCCGCTCGATCGCTGTGAGGAAGTTTTCATAGATGAGGGTTTCACGGAGGTTGCTGCCATCCTCCGCGAGTTTCTGGAACGATGCCCTGCCGAGATGGGTGTCGGCAATGTGGATGAAGTTCATCATCGCACCCCGGCTTTCATCACCCGCGGAAGGTCCGCCTCCACCGCGTCCAGGATCTCGTTCCGGGCTGCGGCGAAGGTGATCGTATCCGGTGTATGGGTCTGCATCCAGAGGTCCGTGTATGCCTTGACGAGGCACTGAGCAACAATCAGCCGGTCTTTGGGCGAGAACAGATCCCCGGGGGTGAATGTCTGCGGGGCTTTGGTCGTCGCCGGGGCCGTGCCTTCAGGGGACGTGCGGGTTTCCTGTTCGGGCGCTGCGGCGGCTGCCGGCTGGGCTGGGGCGATCTCCTGCTGTGCTTCCAGGTCCTTGGC
>NZ_PIZH01000615.1 GCF_002835825.1 Methanoregula sp.
GTATTAAACAAAATGGTGAATGAAAACAAGGCGATTGGTATTCATTCTTTATGCCCATTGCCCCGGCATACCACAACAATTATGGAAGCCCGTAGCCCGATCAGCGGACCTGTCACCAGTATGGTGCACGTTCCTGCAATCCGCCCGATCACGCGGTGCACCTTTCAAGGCTGTTTCCGGATCAATTTTTGCAGTTCCGGCCGGATTTTCAGCAAAAAAGGGATCGCGATGAAAAAATTTTGTACGCGATCGCGATCGCTTTTGAAAATTTTCAAACGCGGTGTCTTTGAAAATAAAAACGCGTTCGCGAAAAAAAAGTACCCGGGCCGGACCCTGCTTATCCCTGTGAAGGCTCCAGTTCCTGTGGAGGATTTTTCACGTTTCATGTGCGATCGCAACCGCGAAAATTATTTTTCAAACGCGATCACGATCGCACAAAATAATTTTCAAACGCGGTGACATGCAAATCTGAAAAAAGTTAAACAGGTTTGCCGGAGGGGGATTGCCTGTACAATATGGTGCAGTGGGTGTGGTGCAGAAATCGCGGTTTGCGGGTACATCATGATCTTTTCCTGCACACAATAAGCAACAAGAGAATCCCCAGTGCAATCGCGGTCAGACCCGGACTCGCGGGAGCAGCCTGTGACCGTGTCGGTGTAACAGATGTGTTCACATTCGGTTCCTGAGCTCTTGTCACAACAGGGATAACCGGAATCGTATCAAGCACAATCTCCCTTGCTTTCCCGCTGCCATCGAATATCGTAAACGTATTGTTGAACGTTCCGGCCGCGATCAGGTCCCCGGTATCGGACATCGACAGGCTTTCCGTCCAGTCTTTCATCGGGTACTGCCAGAGTGCGGTACCATCGCTGTCGAGATAATACAGGGTATGCCGCGTTGTCGCAACGATCCTTGAACCATCCTGCGAGGCTTTGATATGGCCGGTATAATCCGGAACAGGATATTCCCAGACCAACGAGCCTGACCGGTTGAAGTTCACGACCTGGTACTGGGTCCCCGCAAGGATGTACTGCCCGTCACCGGATACCGCGACACTTTTTGCGATATATTTCGTTGAGGTATTCCACAGTTCTTTTCCATAGCAACTGAATGCAGTCAGCTGTCCCGGTTCTGCGGCTGCAATTGTGTTACAGTTAGCGGAAACCGCGACAAGCGGAACACGATACTGGTTCGGGCTTATCTTCTGCCATCGGATTCCATTACCATCGATTGCAGCAA
>NZ_PIZH01000616.1 GCF_002835825.1 Methanoregula sp.
CTCCATTGCCGTGACAGCACCGGCCTTTTTCTTTTTGAATTTCTTGATCACGTCATAGTAATGGCCGGCATTCTGCTCCACGCTCTCGTTCACGAAGATCTTCACTTTTTTCCCGATGTCAATCTCGACTGCTGCTTCTCCCGGGTAAAAAGTGGTAATTTTCTTTGTCTCTTCTGATGGTGCCGCCCGGATCCGCTTCTCGATCTCCTGCCAGGAGTGGGTTTTGCTTGCAGCAGCAAGGGTGCCAATGACCTGCGCGATGAAGGGGTAGTTCTCGTAAATGGCGTTGACCGTCTCTTCGGCCTGGGCAATACTCCTGTCAAACTTTTTTATCGCCGCCTGCTGGTGGCTGCGTATCCGGTCCTCTTTTGCGATCTTCGGGCGTGACGTGGCCTTCTTCTCGGCCTTGTGCATGGGGTAAAATGCCTCGAGGGCAAGAGAAAATGTCGGGTACGCTGTTGTCTCATCCCCAGAACGGAGATTGACGGGTTCGCAGTGCTTTGATACGATTACCGGTGTCCGGGCTCCTTCGACCTGGCGGAAGAGTGCCTGCAGGGAGGAGAAGATCCTGCCAGGATCGGCAGTGGCGGAAGGAATACTCTTTTCGAGACCCGCTTCTTTACAGATATATTCCGCGTACATCCCGCCGAGCATGCAGCCGATGGCAAGTGCCCGGACCAGATCCCTTTCATCCCCCTTAAGAAACGCTGCAAGGCTCTCCTCCGATGCAGTGGGATCCGTGCTGCCAAACGTGTAGGTAGCACCGGGAACAACTTCCCGGTCCTTGAACCGGTGGTGCCAGAGGGGTTTGATGATTGTCATATGCTCATCGGCGAGGATGACATTGCCGTTATCGAAGAGTTCGATGATAAGGTTGAATATCGTTGTTCCTTTGCCGATCGCAAAGATAAGGACGCGTTCAAGGCCATGCTGACGGATCGAGAGAACCTTTCCTCCCGATAGGTGTTTTCGCAGGAGCATGGCGAAGTGGGGCGGGTTCTTTGGCGGTTCGGGGAGGTCCGCAACAAGATGGGCTCTCCGGCCGGACTCGATGAACAAGAGATATTTTGCCTTGTTCTCCCCGTTGAGCCGGATGCCGAGCGTCTTTGAGTCGAACTGGTAAACCTTGTCGATCCAGAGCGGCAGCTTCTCCTGCAACTCACAGGTCATCGCCCTGACATCGATACCGCTCATACCCTGTTCTGATGCCATACGCTTTTGTCGGTTACTTATTAGC
>NZ_PIZH01000617.1 GCF_002835825.1 Methanoregula sp.
GTGTTGTCGTGGTGGCCGTGGTGACCGGTACCGGGCGGGCGAGGAGGTACCTGATGAGCCGTGCGTTGATGAAATCAGCCTCCGTGCTGTTGAGGTAAGAGAGGGGGGAAGTCGTTGCCCATTCTACGACGAATCCCCTGCCATACGACCAGTACAGGAGCGCCGGGTCCCCAGTCTCGTATGTCAGGAGAACGTCCGCACCGGGGTTTGCAACCGTATTCATGCGATCGGCAAGCGGGCGGGTGACCGGGTAATGGTTCCGGAGACCTTCGAAGACCCTCATTGCAAGGGGGCTTTCCGGATTTGCCACCTGCAGCGACTGCCCCTCCGGCACGGGGCCGGTATTCGCGGCCGGAAGGCTTGCGTTGATCTTCTTGTAGTGCTTGTTGGTCACAACAAGAATCTTTCCGCCATATGCTGCCTCCTGGATCTGTCCCGCAGTCGTTGCGGAAAACGACTCATCGCCCCCCATAAATATGACGGCGACGGAAGGGTCGGTGAAACAGGCGATGTCCCGATCGAGCGCTGCTCCCGAGGATCCGTCGTGCTGGCAGGCGACCGTGAACTCGTCCCGGTGGGCGTCGATGCTGAACCCTGCCGTATCCCCATAGATGGCAATGGTTGCAGCAGATGCAGGAAGGAGCAGAATACCAAGTAGGAAAAGAGCGATCAATACCGCGTGATACCGGAATGGTGAAAAAGGCATCATTCGATAGCATGGACCCGGCGGGATTTGAACCCGCGGCCTTTACGTTGCGAACGTAACGATCTACCCCTGATCTACGAGCCCGCTCCTGAGGTGGGTAGTAGATTTGAGGATAATGGAATAAAGTTCTTGGTGTCAAAAAAATGGATCAGAGGATGATCTCGATGTCGAGTTTCTCGGCAAGTTCCTTGTACCTGTTCCGGATTGTAACCTCCGTGACACCGGCGACTTCCGCGACCTCACGCTGGGTCCGGCGCTCGCCCCCGAGGATGGAGGAAATGTAGATTGCTGCTGCCGCAACACCGGTCGGACCGCGGCCGCTCGTGAGTTCGCGTTCGCCGGCCTGGCGGAGGATCTCGACGGCACGGCTCTGGACCTCGCCCTTGAGGGTAAGACCTGAACAGAACCGGGGGACATAGTCGATCGGGGAGGTCGGGAGGAGTTTTAAACCAAGCTCGCGGGAGATGAACCGGTAGGTCCTTCCAATCTCTTTTCTGGAGACACGGGACACTTCTGCGATCTCATCGAGCG
>NZ_PIZH01000618.1 GCF_002835825.1 Methanoregula sp.
TCCTGATCTCCTTCCTGAATGATAAGAATTACCAGGTACGGGTAGACGCGGTGAAAGCGCTCGGCCAGGTAAGGTCAATAAAAGCTGTTCCGGTCCTTGTGCGGATGCTTGCAAACCCGGAGAGCGGGATACGGTCAACGGTGGTTGAAGCGCTCGGGGAGATCGGAGCGACGGAGGCAGCGCCGTACCTGGCCCGGGTACTCGCAGACAGTTCCCTCAATGTCAGGATTGAAACGGTCTGGGCGCTGGAAAAACTGGGCTGGAGACCGAAAACCCCTGAAGAGAAGGTCAGGTACTGCATTGCAAAGGAACAATGGAATGACCTGTCCCGGATCGGCATGGAGAGCATACCTGCGCTTATCCATGCCCTGCCCGACGATCATGCCCATGTCCGCACCAGGATAACGGAAGTACTGGCCGGGCTGGGAGCCCCTGCGGTCCGTGCGCTGGAGCAGGTGAAAAAAGAGGGGAAGCCGGAGCTCAGGGCCCTTGCAGACGAAACCCTTGCCGCGATCAGGAAGAAAACAGGAGCAAATGGCGGCCGGGTGGAAGCCGGCGGAAGAAATTCGGTGGACTGGCTGCTCTCCGACCAGGAAAGTGAAGAGGGCCGGACAACCGGTGAAGCAGCAGGCGGGCGCAGGGATACTCTGGATGAGGCGGCACCGGAATCCCCCCGCCAGAAAGTCGCCCGGATCTCGGCGGTTCTCCGCGACCCGGATGCTGCTATCCGGGTTGCGGCAGTCGAGGCGCTGCGGGTTATCGGCATGCCCGCGGAAAAAACCCTGATCCGGATCCTTAATGACGGGCATAAGAGTGTGAGATCTGCCGCCGCGGAAGCGCTGGGCAGCCTGAAGAGCACGGTGGCCGTCCCGTACCTGATACGCCTGCTGAGGACAGATCCGAAGAAAGAGGTAAGGAGGGCTGCCGCGGAATCCCTCGGGCTCATCGAGGATGCTTATGCCATTCCCGCGCTCATCCGCGGGTTCCGGGACCGGGATCCCCTCGTCCGGTCCGGTGCCGCATCTGCACTCGGCCGCATGGGATCTGCGGCACGGGACCCTGTACTTGCAGTGATACGGGACCCGAACGCCCTGCTACGGGGCTCTGCGCTCCTTGCGCTGGGATCCCTGAAGGACCCGGATGTTCTTTTGTACCTTGTTATCCGTCTTTCTGATCCGAACCCGGCTGTTCGGGGCGCGGCACAGATGCCCTCGCCGGCCTTTTCCGCCTGCTC
>NZ_PIZH01000619.1 GCF_002835825.1 Methanoregula sp.
CTCCGGATGCAGGATGTGGGCGAGACGATGCTGCCCGAGCCCGGCGACCCGGAACTGTTACGGGGATCGGGATACGGCCTTTTCCTTGTATCCCTGCTGCTGCTCGTGTATTTCCTGGTTGTTTTTCTGAACAGGTAATGCCCGGTCATGACAATATTCCAGATCCTCATCAGGCACGCTGGCATGCCTCCAGGATTGACCGTATAACAATCAGCAGGCTCATGAAGGGTCCGCACTGCCTGCCATTCGGCCGGAATGGGTACGAAAAGGATCCTGTGTCTATGATTGTCCGGTCTATATCTTTCCCATCAGCCGGGAGGACTTCCGGATTTCCCGGATAGTCCCTGCCATCCCCTCAATCTGGAAGAGCACGCGCGAGAACTCACTTCCCGTTGGGGTCTTATGGGACGTAAAACGCCTGAGGTACTCCTGGTACTGGGTGGTGATGATATCCCTGAGATGGTCGTCCTGCACCCGCATGGATTCATTGACCTCATCGGTGAAGACCGGGAAGGATTCCCCCAGCGTTTTTAAGTTAATGCTGCATGGGATCAGAGAATATTCAAGCGCTGCACGGGATTCATCCGAGAGGGTGATCCCCATTTCCTGGATCTGGTGGATCATCTCCACGAGTTCCCCGGTCTGGGTGGCGAGCACCTGGCCGAGCTTGGAGATGCGGACAAGGCCGGCAAGCCGGGCTGCTTCCGGCGGGGAAAGATCCCGTGTCGAGACCGTGAGCGCAGCACTGCTGATCTGTGCATCAAGGTAGGTGGCATAGTCCTGGAGCTGCCGTACCTGCGGAGAATAGTGCTTCGGGTCACGCACCATGCCCTCCAGTTCTTCGAGCAGTTTTACCGGAATGGTCAGGAGGTGACTTATCTCCTGTTCCACCTGATGGATGGCATCAGGGGCAGCATCGGGCGGGGGATGGCTGATATGCCGGGTGACCAGGACCACGTCATCCTCTCTCCCCGGAACGATCCGCATCACTGTCCGCTCGAAGGGCCGGAGGAGGATAAGGAAGATGATGCAGCAGATGAGGTTGAAGATCAGGTGGGCATTTGCCACCTGCTGGCCGGCGTCGCCCCCTAGCGAGATAACGAAGTTCGTGAAGGGGACAAGGAATGGCAGGAAGATCAGCACGCCCAGGAAGTTGAAGAGGAAGTGCGCGACCGCAGCACGCGTCGCCGAGGTGTTCATGCGTGAGGCGACCAGGAGCGATGTTGTCGTGCT
>NZ_PIZH01000620.1 GCF_002835825.1 Methanoregula sp.
TACCCGTGCCCCGGTTACGCTGTTGCCGGTGAACGAGATCTTCTTCACCTCCGGGTGGCGCACCAGCGCCTCGCCCGCCTCCACCCCGGTGCCGGTCACCATGTTCAGGACCCCGGGGGGCAGCCCGGCCTGGTCGAGGAGTGCAGCGAGCCGCAGGCTCGTCAGAGGCGTTGTCGAGGAGGGTTTCACAACAAGCGGGTTTCCGGCAAGCAGGGCCGGGCCGGTCTTCCAGCCGAGGATGAGGACCGGCATGTTCCACGGTATGATCGCGGCGCAGACGCCCAGCGGTTCGCGCACAACCATGCAGTCGCCGGCGGCCCCAAGCCGGACCGCATCGCCAGATGACTGCGCCGAGATCCCTGCATAGAACTCCAGGATGTTTGCAAACCCGCGCACCTCATCGATGGCCTCGTGCAGGGGCTTGCCCTGCTCCTGGGTCAGGAGCCGGGCGAGATCCTTGTGCTGCTCACGGACTGCGGCGGCGGCGCGGAAGAGCACGGTCCCGCGTTCCCGCATGGTCTTCTTCTTCCAGCCGTCCGCTGCAGCAAGGGCGGCATCCACCGCCCGGGCGACATCCTCTGCGGCCCCGGCCGGTACCCGGTCGATAACCTCGCCGGTTGCCGGGTTTTTCACACTAATCCAGCGTTCACCGGTTGCTGCGGTCTCGTCTCCCCCGATCCTCATCTCCATGGCATCAGCCCCGTGTACGGTTGTATTTTGCATTCATGCTATTTGGCACAGGCGGGTCGGTACACCGTTTGGCGCTTGCGAGCGGGATCGCCCGTGCACCTCGCCAGCACCCGGTGCCCGGCTCACGGGATGCAGCAAACCGAAGACTGAGGCTCCCCGCATCCCCCGGCCGGTCTCCCACCCTGGCCGAATGCATACGCGATCTCCATCCATGCTTTCCTTGCAAGAGTGCGATAGAATGCGATGTCAACGGCGCGGGCATCCCACGGGGGATCGACCTCGTACCGCGATGCGTTGCGCACGATGTACCGGACCTGCATCCCCGGCGCAATCTCTACCCCGGCATCCCGGTATGCCTGCACGGCAGCGCCCTCGAGGCAGCGATGCGCGTACCGGGTGCGGCTGATCCGGCGGCTGAGCGCGAGCAGTGCCGGGTCCGCGTCCGGGAGCCCTTCACGTGCTGCGCGGTAGATCCGGCCCACCTCATCGCGCACACCGGCAAGTTCCCCCGGTGTTCGTGCCATTCGCAGAACCTCGAGC
>NZ_PIZH01000621.1 GCF_002835825.1 Methanoregula sp.
GCCTTATAATGTCCTCCTCCAGCAGCTCTTCCTCGCCCTGCAGAGCGGGCGTACCGGCCGGGGAACCCTTAAGAAAACCCTCCTCGCCCGCCCGGCATTTTCCGGGATCCGGAAGGCGGAGCTGGAACACCTGATCCGGTACCTCGTCGACGAGGGGTACATCGCAACCGACGGCGAGATGCTGATGCCCGGGACCGAGGCGGAGCGGGTGCTGGGGCGGTCGAACTGGAAAGACCTGTACTCGGTCATTGCCGGCGGTGGGGAGTACCGGGCCATAACGCCCGAGGGCGATGCCGTGGGGAAGCTCGATGCCCGGTTTGTCACCAGCCACAGCGATGGCGACGTGACGCTGGGAGGGCAGACCTGGTCGATGGTAAAGTGCGATGAGGGCCATAACATTGTCGTTGTTGTCCCGTCAGGTGGAGGAGGAGCCCGCACCTTCTGGAGGGGCAGTGGCGAGGCCGGGTTTTCCGGTCTCATCTGCGAGCGGGCCGGGGCTATCCGGAAGGAGGGAGCAACACGGCTGCCACTTGGCGAGCCCGAACAGGCTGTTCTTCACAAAGCCCTGCAAACAATCCCGGAGGGTGTGGATGGGAATGGTCTCTTTGTACGGGAAAGGAAGCGGGCCGGAAGGAGGATCGTGGAGGTGTACTCCTTCCATGGCAGCAGGTTCAACCGCGTCCTTGCGCCCCTCCTTGCCCACTGTCTGGGAGAGAGGGCAAGGGTCAGTTCGGGCGATTTCCTTCTCCGGGTGTCGGGCGCAGGGAAACAGGATACTCTTGCCCGGGTTATCGCTGGACTGGAGGCGGTCCGGGTATTGAGCACGGAAGAGATTGCGGAGTTCCTCCCGGCGCCGCAACGGGATGCCTGGAAATTCGCCGGACTCCTTTCAGAACCTCTCTTCCGGAAGACCGTTCTTTCGGACTATTACCATATCACCGGGTTCAGACAACGGCTCGCGGGGATGGCAGTCACTACGCTTCCCTCTGTCTCCGCGGAACCCGATACGGGGGAGTAACAAGCCCCCCCTTCCTTGAATGACGGATCCCTTTTTGTGATGCCCCGGAAAATGGATCTTATGCAGAAATGGTTCGCACTTATCGCCCTTGTTGCGGCCCTGGTGCTTGTCGCGGGGTGCGTCCAGGAAACCCCCGCTGAACCGTCATCAACGCCTGTTCCGATAACAAGCGCCAAGCAGGCAACAACCCAGAAAAACACCCCGTCCATACC
>NZ_PIZH01000622.1 GCF_002835825.1 Methanoregula sp.
ACGAACCGGGTCGGAGTGTTTTTCTTCCCTTTGTCGGGTTCGCCCCAGATATTGACCTTTCCGCAGGAGATGATGCAGATTTCACGCTATCCCCAGCGATGCGAAGCGGGCCCTCCGTCTCCATCGGGTGTTCGGGAGTGCTCCTCGAATTCCCAACAGCCGTCGCAGCCGTTCTCGTCAATGCACTCGATTTTGCAGACTTTGCAGGGGCCTTCGATATCATCGGCGGGATAGTCCGGCTTCGGCCTCGGATGGAGTGTGAAGTGTAACGGAGAGTGTTTGCCCGGGTGACTTTCCGGGAGGGTCTTATCGAGTCGATCTTTTATAGCGACGGCTCCTGGGTAAGTATCCGCTCCCTCGTACAGCCATTCCCCTTTCTCGGAATGTTTCCAGACCTCCCAGCTCCAGCCAGGATTGTTCCTGCGCTTTGCCTCGGTGAGGGCCTCGAACCACTCGGGGGTGTCACGCTCCGGCTTTTTCTTGGGGGCATCCTCGTCTTCCTCGGCAGGGTCGGGGACCTTCTCGGGATCCTCGTTCTTGGGGATCCAGCCGAGGCACCCTTCCGCTGCGACCTCTGCCATCAGCCGGGTGGCGGAATACTGTCCGCCTTTGAACAGCAGATCGTTGAGTCGTGTGCAGCTCTCCTTGAAGGTTTTCTTTATTTTGTGATGTCCGCAGTTGGTGCAGCCGCCCTCCGGGATGTCTTCCTTGAGTTTCCGGTGTGCCTGGCACTCCTTGCTCTCCGGTTTGGCCGTGCAGGTCGCCCAGGTCTTGCAGGGGGTGCAGTAACAGAGCGGCTCGGTTTTCTTCTGTTCGGGTGGCTCCACTCTCGCTTCTTCGACGGCCTTCTCAAAGTCCAGGAATTCCTGCAGGCATCCTTCGTGTGGTTCGTGACGGAGACAACGATCCGTCGCCTCGCACCCTTTGCATAGGTTCTTGATCAGTTTTTTCAGCTTTGGGCTCTTGACGGGCTCGATCGCGGCCTGCTTGCTGGTGTCCTTCGGGGCCTCGATGACTTCGCGGACCTGGGGCGATTCCGGCTGCTCGCCTCCGAACGTGAACAGGTCCATCGGTCGCTGCTGCAGTTCTCTGACCCCGATCGCGTGTGCCTTCGGGTCAATCTCGGCCCCTATCCACTTCATCCCGAGGAGCTGCCCTGCAATGAGGGTCGTTCCGGTGCAGGCGTAGGGGTCATAGACAACCTGCCCTGGTTCCATGAACCGGGAA
>NZ_PIZH01000623.1 GCF_002835825.1 Methanoregula sp.
GGGAAATAAAGAGATTCACCTGATCTCCCACCCCATCCCACAGCACGGTCTCCGTCCACGGAAAAAAAATCGTAATCCGGTGAGAAGATTTCTGATACCCGGTTCCGGATCTCCAGCATTTTTTCCGGCTGCACGACACCAATGGTATCGCAGATCAGATTTTTTTCAAGGGCATAGATCCCGTTAGCCTGCGCAAAACTGGAATAATCCAAAGATCCGGCTATACCGGGAATTACTGACAACAAGAGCGGGGCGTACCTTTGACTGGTTCTGGTTGGAATGGGAAAAATCCACAAGGACGATGGATCCCTGTGCCGGCTCAGTCATGCGCCAGCCTGCGGTGTGCGTGTTCCTTCCACGCATCGTCCGGATTCTCGTAATCGATCTCGATTCTGGCTTTCCGGAAGATGATCTTGTCCTTATCCGAGGAGATGGTCAGGTAATCCCCATCCTGGATACCGAGATCTGACCGGATTTTTTTCGGAAGGGTGACGAGCCCCTTGGATGATACCTTGACCAGCGTTGTGTCAGGCATGGATGCTCACGATTTAGATTATTGGATTCTTAGATTATCAGCATCGCGGGAACAGAGATAGTACCCGTGAAATGGGTTTGGGGGAGTTGTCGCACTCCCGGGCACCCCCCTGTCGTTGAGAAATCCGGGCCCGCATTGTGCCCTGTTGTACGCGTTTTGCCTCACCCCCTCATCTGGCAGAGGCAATAATGTTCGAAGATTATCGTCTTCTCATGTCTCATGTCTTCGACATTCGACATCGGAAAAACACGGAAAATGTCCCGTGACGAATCAGGGTTTTACGACGGGAATCATTGAGGTAACGTATAGCAACGTTCTGTTGGCATTCGGCCGGGCGAACCGGGGGTTGGCAAAGCCCCGGGGTCCGGGAGAGGGATGTCCGGAACGGGGGATCAGGAATCCGGCCCCCCTCCTCAAGCCCGATCGCAGCCGACTTTTGCCCTCCAATTGATGCTAATTCAACATTTTAAAAGCTCCGGTTTGAAATGTTCCATCCGGCCGTTTTGCGGGCAGGAATCCGGGCTCATTGTACCGTTTTTCCCTGAATTCGATCTATTTTTGAGTCCCCGGCAAGGGGCGCACGGAGAAAAGCTGTTCTACGGGACCCGACTGTCGATCGTGATGTCATACGAGGAGTGGGTTTGCAGGGAGCCATGTCCTATTTTTTGTCAATTTGCCACTCGTGAGATTAT
>NZ_PIZH01000624.1 GCF_002835825.1 Methanoregula sp.
CTCCGCCGGGCAGAGCGGGCCGAGGTGCACGGCCCCGGTGATTGTCCCGGCGGGCCCGCTCAATCCCCCCGGCGGCAGCATGCCGGTACTCAGGATGACAGCCATCGCTATCGTGACCGCAATGAGGATGAGGAGGTAGATGGCGCGGGAGAGGTCAAGACCGGGTTCCGCATCAGGCCCTGGCATACCGGGACATTGGACGGGTGCGGGAAAAAGGGTTGCTGCTCCTAAAGAGCTGTTTCGTGCCGGTTTTATGCAATACAAAAACCATACTTACAGAACAGGTTCCATGGTACAGGGCAGAGAGGGATCGGTGATGCGGAAGTGAACGGAACTGATGTTCTTCTGGTTGCCTATCTCCTGGCAAACGGGATCGCGTTTCTCGCGTTTGCCCTCGATAAGCGTAAGGCCGGGAGCCTTGGCCCGAGGGTTCCGGAGCGGACCCTGCTCGGGCTCGCCGGTATCGGGCCGTTCGGGGCCTACGCTGCGATGAAGCGGTACCGGCATACGACCCGGAAGACGAAGTTCGTGCTGGTGCCCGCGTTCCTTGTCCTCCATTGCATGATCATTCTGGGGCTTGCCCTGCTGTACCGGTGACCGGGCATACTAAACACCCCGGTTCAGTGCAGCCAGCCAGTGGTATTATCGTCAGGGGACGGCAACATTCCCTCTGTGATTCCCATGTTCAATCGCGGTTCTGATGAAGGATACAAGTGTTCCCTCCCCGGTATCAGCCAGAAGACGCTGGTATGGGGCGAAAGCACCCTCATGACAGAGTTCCGGCTCGGGAAAGGTGCTGTCCTCCCTGCGCATTCCCATCCCCACGAGCAGACCGGCTATCTCGTGAAAGGGCACATGACCCTCCGTATCGGGAATGATGCGGCAGTGATACGGCCCGGCGACAGCTGGAACATCCCGTCCAGTGTCATGCACCATGCCGAGATCCACGAGGACTCAGTTGCGATCGAGATCTTTCATCCGGTACGGAAGGAGTATCTCCCGTAATTTTTCAGCAGCCGCCAAAATGAGCGGTTAACCCTGCGATCGGGTTTTTCTCCTGTTCACTCTGTCAGTTCACGGGAAAAGTGACGAAGATGCAGACAGTCTCCGGAAAATCACCGGCTCTTCATCATCACTTCGTCAAGCCAGTCATATTTCTTCTCAAATGACTGTGCAAACGCACCCATCTGGCAGTGGTCCCCCTGTCTCTTAATCACCTCCTAC
>NZ_PIZH01000031.1 GCF_002835825.1 Methanoregula sp.
TTCACGGACTGTGCGTGGGCAAACAACCCTTCCGCTTCCGCAATCGTCTCGACAATATCGCCAATGGACTCCAGCCCGTCACGGTCGATCATCTCCACCGATGCGGTCTTGCAGAAGTGCGCAACATCCAGCCCCGAGTACATCTTCGAGTATCCCGCAGTGGGAAGGCAGTGATTGGTCCCGACCGCGTAGTCGCCACAGGCAACCGCCGAGTACCGGCCAACGAAGATTGCGCCGGCGTTCTGTACTTTCGTCACTACCGTGAGCGGGTCGGCGACCTGGATGGAGAGGTGCTCTGGCGCAACAACATCGGATGCTGCGATTGCCTCATCGATGTCCTTCACCACGGTATACCCGGAGTTCTTCAGCGCCTCTACAATGATCTCCTTCCTCGGCGCCTCGGATACCATCTTCTCGATCTCCTTTCCTACCTTTGCCGGCAGGGCGGGATCCGTCGTGATGAGGATGCATGCAGCGTTTGGGTCGTGCTCGGCCTGTGCAAGGACGTCAGCAGCAACGACTTTCGGGTGAGCCGTGCTGTCCGCGATGATTCCGATCTCGCTCGGACCGGCCGGGAAATCAATCTCCGCATGCTCGCGGAGCATCATCTTTGCGAGCGTGACATAGACATTGCCGGGCCCGACAATCTTCTGGACCGGCCGGATGGATTCCGTGCCAAGCGCCATGGCCGCAACGGCCTGTGCTCCACCGGCCTGGTAGATCTCGGTCACGCCCGCAATATCGAGCGCGACAAGGGTCAGGGGCTTGATGGGGGGTGGCGAGCAGGCACAGATCTCTTTTACTCCCGCAACCTTTGCCGGGACAGCGCACATCAGCGCAGACGACGGGTAGGCCGCCCTGCCGCCAGGGACATAGAGACCGACCCGGTTCAGGCCGGTAGTCTTCATACCGAGGACAACGCCCGGCTCCATCTCCTCGAACCAGAGGTCGCGGGGCCGCTGTCGTTCGTGGAAGCGCTCGATCCGGGCATGGGCTTCGATCAGGGCTTCGACAACCTGTGCATCGACTTCATCGTACGCAGATTCCCGCTCCTCATCGGAAACCGCGACATGTTCCAGCGTGCAGTATTTCTTCGCCAGGTCAATGAGTGCAGCATCCCCCTCATTTTTCACCCGCCCGATAATCCCCGTAACGGTCCCGCGTGCATCCTCAAGGCTCGTCTTCCGTGCTGCGAGCCATGCATCGATCCCGACTGCCTTCCACATAGTGCCAATATTTTCTACGGGAAAGGTTGTTAAGGTTTGTGCATCCGAGGGGTTTATCAAAACCCGGAGGACGAGAAGAACGCATCAGCGTTCTTCGAAGGTCAGCTGATGCCTCCCTTCTCATTGTCGAGGTTTTGAGAAACCTCTCCGAATTCGAAGAAATCCTTCGGATTACTTCTCATCCTCCTGGCTTGAGAGCCAGTCGGAGAAAAAATTATTCCTTCTTGTGCTGCTGGAGGAAATACACCCCGATACAGATGACGCCGATGGAGATTGCCATGAAGAGCATGTCAGTGGATGTCGAAAACTTCATGGTAAGGATCCTCTGGAAGAACCCGACAATGAGCACCATGATAATGACCTTGATGATCTTGTTCTTTAAGTCATCAAGGTTCTCGATCTCCAGGAGGCTGTGGTAGGACTCTGAGCACCGGGCAACATCAATCTTGGAGATCGCAAGCTCGTACATGCCGAAGCTGAAGATGAGGAGCACCATGCCGATAAGGTAGAGGTCAACGCCGCCGATGATACCGGACAACAGGGTGGAGTATTCGACCTCCAGGGTGGAGAGAATGACCGCATCGTGGAAGCTTCCCAGGATCTCTGCGGATCCTGCAATGAAGAGGAGGAAGGAGCTGAAGAGCCCGAATACCACAGCGAGGATGACGATCAGGCGCGAGCTCCAGAGACAAGACTCGAAGACCCGTTCGAAAACCGATTGCTCTGCCAGGGTCTTTTTTAATTCAAGTTCGCATTCTTTTTGATCCATCGCCTCTCATGTTTGCGTGATAAAATAAAAAAATGCGGTATCCGCAACAGCTCTGACAGGGCATTCTGAGCCGGATTTCGGCCATAATGCCTATTGCCCTTCAGAACGCACATGAGTGATAGGAACGTGGGAACATGGGAAGCCCTTACCTGAACAGCAACGAAGCAATCGTCCTTTCAACGCACAACGTGGTCATCAACACGGTACCGGCAGAGGCGATCCTGACCAGCCAGCGCCTCATCCTTGTCGATGCCCGCCATGCAAGCCTGCGGCCGCAGGACATCCCCTTTGGGTCGCTGGAGACCGTGACCATCGGGGAAAATACTGCGATGGACCCGGTCCTCTCCCTTTCCATCGTCCTGCCGGATGAGACCCGGCACACTCTTGGAATCGTCTTCCCGCAGGCGCCCAGACAGAAAAGGACCGCTGAACGCGACGAATGGGCAGCAAAGATCCGGGAGATGAGCCTAGTTGCACAGAAAGAGAGTGGCGTGAAACCCGCTGAACTCCTGCCCCCCTGGGTTGCCGGTGAACTGCCCGAAGAAGAGGGGGTGACTGGGGAAGAAACAGGAACGGACGCAGGAGGGCATGTCAATCCCCCTCTTGCACCGCGAAAGCCACGGGCAAAGGCTTCATCCGGCAACCGCCGCAGCATCCTTGCAGCCGGGATTGTGCTGATCCTGATAATCGCCCTTGTTGCGGCAGTCATGTTCCTTGCACCTGCATTTACCGGCAATCTTCCAACAACGCCCGTGACAACCGTTCCCACGGACGCGGTACCCTCAGTTACGCCTTCACCTGCTGTCACCGAGCAGCCGACAGCGGCGGTAACGCCAGAGCCCGCAGGGACACCGGAAAACATTCCTGTTGTGACCGCAACAACAATTCCCGAAGCAACGCAGGCTCCAGCTCCCCAGCTCTCGGGGGTCTGGATCAGGATCCAGTACGATGGAGAATACTCAGCTTCGTATGGGACCTCAGGTCGCATCAGGGAAGTCTCCGCAAGCGGGGAACAATATTACCAGATCCCGGCAAAAGACCAGATTGTCGATGCTGTCGTCCAGAAACTGGATGCATCCGGGGATCTTTTAACCGTGTCCATCTTCCAGGATGGCATCCAGGTCTCGGGCAGCTCAACCACGAAGCCCTACGGGACCGTCGAGATCCATGCGGATTTACGGGTTTCCTGACGGGCACCGGCACAGCGACGAATCCACGGGTATATCCCAGGGATCCCCTGGTCAATCCTTCATTGTTTTTTTCGGTCACTGATGACACAGACCTGCAACTGATTTCCTCTTCCATTGTGGCACTTTTCTGTACATCAGAACCGCGTGAACGGAAATTCCGGCTAAAAAGCATATCTTCCCGTACAACAAAGATGAGATGATACTGAGGTTTCATGAGTGTCCCGTACCTGAACCGCGGCGAATCCATAATCCTGACAACTCACCGCGTGAGCGCCGGCTCTGTCCTGTACGATGCGATGCTGACCAACCAGCGCCTCATTCTCATGGACAGCCATTACGAACGGCTCGAGCCGGAGATGATACCGTTTTCCGACATCGTGACCGTTAAAGGCGGCAAGGCTGCCACCATGGAACCTGCCCTCATCCTCACGCTGAAAGAACCAAACGATTTCTCTGATTCGGCGCAGGTGAGTCTCATCTTCACCCAGAACCCTGGTGAGAAGCGGCGGCATGAGCGCGAACTCTGGGTGAAGAGGCTTATCGAGCTGGTTATCAGGGCACGCGAACTGGAGGCGCAGAGCCCCGCTGTGCCTGTTACAAGGAAGAACGGTCTTCAGCCAACGGTGAGGCGCTGGGAAGCTCCCGAGCCCGTCCGTCCCCGGTCATCAATAGCTGAACCCGCGGCCCCCATTGCAGAGCCCGTTATCATTACCGAACAGGAGACCGACTCCCTGGAGTTTTTCCTTGAGGAGAAAAACCGAAAGAATGAGACGGTTGAACCGGCACCAAAAACGCCTGATGATACACTCCCGCCATTCCCGGTACGAGCACCAGAGACTCCCTCCACAGCGACCGAATATCGTGCTGGTGAACCCCTTGCAGGAGACCTGTCCAGCCAGGAACCGCTTCCGGAACCGGAAACAATCCCTGTTCAGGAATCAGTTCCCCGGGATCCTTTTGCCGGTATCCGCATCCCTTTGCCACAGGCTGATAAGGCTGAAACACCGCAACCGCCGGCCGAACAACCGGAACGTGCAGGGGAGTATCAATCCCCTGAACAGTTCGGTACCATTGTCCAAGCCGCCGCAGAATCCCTCAAAGCAGTCCGGAATAAACCGGTTTTTCCTCCCGTTGAAGAACCGGTCGTGAAAAAAACCTCACCCCTTCCGGGTCCCACGCAAAAAACCGCCCGGGATTCACCCCCCGCCCGGCAGACTGCGGGAGAAAAGCGCGAATTGCCAGGAACCTATACGCCGGACGCAGCGATTCCTGCGATGCCGTCTCCTCCAAAGAAACGAGTTCCTCAACCTGGCAGGACATCAAAGAGTGCCGGGAAGAATCCGGCACCTGTGCGGAAGCCCTCTGTCGTTGCTGCTCTTCTGGCAGTCATTGCGGTTATTATAATCCTCGCCGTGGCAGCGGTTACCGTAAACTCCCTCTACGGTTCACCGTACAGCAACACGGTCATTACCATAACACCGTCTGCCGGATCTAATCCCCCTCCAGAGCAGGTTCAAGCAGACATGCAGCCTGCCGGTGTTTATGTCAGGATTATCTATGCCGGCGATTTTTCCGGTTCAGTCGGGAATCCCGGGCTCCTGCGCCAGGTCTCCGGCAGGGGCAACCAGACCTTCCCGGTTCTGATGACGAAGAGTATTGTCCAGGCAACAATCCGTAAACTGGATCCATCTCCCGAGCCGCTGACCGTCGGGATCTACAGCAATAGTACCCTGCTCGCTGAAAGGACGGTGAACGCCCCCCAGGGCGAAGTGAGCCTCCTCATTGATACCACGACAGCGGTTGCACCGGGTATGGGCACGAAGACGACACCTGCCGATGGCAGGACTCTGCTCGGAAACGGGTCGCTCATCTATTACTGATACCTGAATAGAGGCAGCCTGTGGCCGCTCAGAGATGCTGAAGCAGGCCACTCACCTGCAACCCGCACCGTGCCACAACCCGATCCTTAATAACCACACTCTCCTTAGTACTGAACGATGAAGCACGAACTCGGTATCCACATGAGGGGCGGCGTTATCACCGAGAGGAACGCTGATTTCTCCACCGTCCGTATCCGGGCCCCTGCGGGGGTTCTCTCGGTCGAACAGCTGAGGGGCATTGCAACGATAGCAAAGACCTACGGGAGCGGGGTTGTCCATTGTACGACCCGACAGACAATAGAGATCCCTCATGTTGATCCGAAGCGGCTGAAGAATATGGCAAAAGCCCTTGAAAAAAACGGCACGCCAATTGGATCCGAGAAAGACGAAGTAGTCAACATCATCTCCTGCCCCGGGACCGAACGCTGCAAGTTTGCGAATATCGATACGATACGTCTTGCACAGAAGATCGATGCGAAAATCTTCGGAAAGGAGATGCCGGTCAAGATGCGCATCGCACTCTCGGGCTGCCCGAATGCCTGCACGAGCCCCATGCTCAACGAGATCGGGGTGATCGGCAGGGTCGTTCCCGTCAGGACGAAAGAGCGGCTCTGCACCGGTTGCGGAAACTGCGTCTATTATTGTAAAGAGAAAGCGATCAAGATCAGGAATGGCATCTCGGTGCTGGACGAAGGCAAATGCGTTGACTGCGGGGTCTGCGTGCAGTCCTGCTCCTTTGACCTCATCAAGGCAGAGCACCGTCATTACCTCATCACGGTCGGGGGCAGGCGCGGGCGGCACCCGAAGGTCGGCAGGAACCTCCTTACCGTGGAGACCGAGGAGCAGGTGCTCTTTGTGATCGATAAAATCATCGACTGGGTATACCGCCGCGCCTGGAGCGGGCGGCTCCTCTCAGAACAGCTGGACGAGATCCACTTCGACAAGCTTCGCGAGGATATCCAAAAACACGTGCCGGCAGCACGGCCAGTGGTGGATAAGGGGAGCGGGGCGCAGCATGCACCTCCCGCGGCAACCCAACAATAATACTCTATGCTCTTTTTCGACTCCGCCCTCATGCGCAGGGATGAATCGGACTGCCGACAATCAGGCAGCAGGCAATGGTTGTGGAAACAATAAGCCGGTCATGGTAGTGACAAAAGACCGGAAAAATAAAAAATGTGTGTGAAAAAAGTTAGATCTTCTTGTACAGGTTCCCGTACACGACAACGCCTTTCTTCTTCTTGTGGCGCTCACCCATGTCGCCGATGAAGTGGGCAAACTTTGCCTTTGCACCATCGACTTCGAGCTCGACTTCGCCATTTGGCTTGAAGCCGGGCATCATGACTTCGATGGAACCGAAGACGATGATCGTGCCCTCGACCATCTGGCCGCCGAGTTTGCTCTTGGCATTGCCCTTGACCGTGAGCTTGCCACCCTCGGCGTGGGTCAGCGCATGGACGTCAACGTCACCGTTGACTACAATCTCACCGCCCAGCATATACATGCCGATATCGGATCCGGCATTACCCATGACAAGGATCCTGCCACCGGACATGCCTCTCCAGTCGCCGCGGTAGGCGGCGCCGAGGTAGTTGCCGGCATTGCCTTCGATGACCATTTCGCCGCCTTTCATGGCAGTTGCAGCGAATGCACCCACATCGCCCTTTACGGTGAGCTTACCGCCCTTCATCCAGGCACCGACGTACTGGTCGGCCGGTCCCTCGATGACAACCTCGCCGGCGGTCATCTTGAAACCGATGTACTTGACTTTCTGTGCATCGCCTTTGACAACGATCTTCGTGTCGGCAGCAGTTGCTCCGGCATTGCCCTTGACATCGAAATATTTGCCAAGGGTTGAGGGGACATTCCCCTCAAAGACCGGGAGTTCTGCAATCTGGGCCGCGCTCTTGCCGGCGAATGCATCGGGGGAGATGGTGTCTGCCTCAAGATACAGTGCAGGCGCGTTTTTCATGGTTATGGTAACGGTTTCCATCTTCTTCCACCTCAGTTGGTTGCATCAACCTCGATTGCATACGGGTTCGGGACAAAGTGGTGCCCGAGCGCTTCGTAGTTGGCCTGCGTCATGCTATAATACTTGACGAACTTCTCGTTGATGTCGCGGGCAACCTGCGGGTTCTCCTTTGCCTTGACACTGACCCAGAGGGTGCGCTTGTTGCCGTTGCTGACAATCTCGCCGTTGCTGACAACCTGGACACCGCTCTTGAAGAACGCTGCGCAGCGGCTGAATGCCTTCTCGATGTCGTCGGGGTTCGCGATCGGCTTGTCGGGGTTGATGTTGTAGATGGCAACATCGGCGTCCATGCCGGGCTTTAAGCCTCCGCACATGGCGGCAAGGCCGAGGGACTTTGCGGGACCTGCACGAGTCATCTGGGCAAGCTCGTAGAGCGAGATCTCGCGGTCGAGCGTGCCGAGGGCGGTCTGGGAAAGGACCTTGTCCTTGTGCTTGAAGGATTCGATCTGCTGCTTCCGGGCCTTTTCGGACATCAACCACTTGTACACGCGGGGGTACCGGGTGAACGGTCCTGCGTTCGGGTGGTCGGTGGTGATGTAGCAGCGCATCGGGTCCTTCATCATGAGGGCAATCTCTAACCCGATTGCCCACTGGATAGCACAGACGGAGATTGACGGGCTGTAGATGTACGGGACCACACCGGCTGCGGTCTCAAGCTCGACATCGCAGTTGGCCCACTTGAGGTGGTTGAGGCCGGTGAGGTGGTGCTCGAACGGTCCGTCAGCAGTCATCGTGGTGGTCTCGTCAAGGGTGACGTTACCGGTATCGATGGTAATGTTCTTGTTCTTGTTGACGTAGTCCGTGATCTCCTTAGCGCCCGACTCGAAATCTCCCCAGTTGGTGCCCTTGTAGGCATGGAACTGGGAGTGGGTGAGGTGCATGACCTGCTCGCGGCCGAACTTGTTCTTGGCCTTGATACCTTCGGCAAGCTTCATGGTGTCGAGGGTTGTCTGGTAGCACCCGGGGTTCCCGAGGTTGTTGGGGTGGATGTGCATCGAGTGCGGGAGGCCGAGGTACTCGTTTGCCTCCATGAGGCCCCTGACAATCTCTGCCGGGGTGATGTCGAAGTACGGGACAGGGTCATTGACTGTGAGACAGTTCAGGCCCCAGCCCCAGGCTTCGGTGCCGCCGGGGTTGACCACCTTGATTGCGTATCCCTTAGTGACATTGAGAAGCCAGGCGCAGTAGGCTGCGGTGTTCTCGATCTCCTGGTTCTTGAGGTACTCAAGGACGAACCAGTTGTTACCGAACACGGGGAATGCACCCTCGTCGATAATGGGTGTGTCGCGGATCTCCTCGTGCACGTGGCGGGAGAAGAGCGGGGGCATTGCTGCTTCCATAGCAACGCCAAATCCCATCTTGGCATACTCGTACCCGGTCTTGAACGTGGTCGGGATAGAGGCACCGCCACCCATCCGCTCCATGCCCTTTGTCGGGGTGCAGCTGAAGAGCTTGTCCTCGGGCCGGTAGATGCGGCCGAGGTTGACCTTGGGGCCGGCAACATGGGCGTGGATCTCCACGGCGCCTGCCATGACGGTCTTGTCCTTGGCGTCGATCACTTTTGCAGAGGAGCCGACCTTGTCAACGATCTTCCCATCCTTGATACAGATATCCTTCTTGTCGCCCTTGATGCCCTGGACCGGGTCAAAGACGTGGCCGTTCTTGATGATATATTCTGACATGTTATGCTACCCCCTTGAGCTTCTTGAGACGGTCACGGACCATGATGAGGAATGCCTCGTCCGTGATCATGCCCTGGGGTGGCTCGACTACCTTGCGGCAGTCGATTGGCACATTGTCCATACGATAGCAGTTACCACCGCATTCTACACCGTTGAAGGCAACGGGGACATGGAGCTTGGAGACACCGGAGGTCGGGGTCAGGTGCGGGTCAATACAGACCGAGTCAACGTTTGCGATAGCCTTAACTGCGCTGATTGGGAAGTGTGCACCGGGATCGCTGCCAATGGTAAACATGGCATCGACTTCGCCACGGGCAAGGAGATCAATGGAGCTTGTGTCACCCGGGTTGTAGCGGGCAAACCCGCGCGTGAGGTCAACGGAGTACGGGAACCCGAACTGCCAGGCGAAGACTTCACCGGAGCCGGTAACATTGTAGTGGCCCCGCATCGGCATGATCGAGTATTTCGTGTACTCGTTGAGGTCCTTTGTAAGGGCGATGGCCTCGTCGATGTTGTGGTTCTTGGAGAGTGACTGGGTGACTCCCATGCCGAAGAAGATGATACCGAACCGGCCGCTCTTTAAGGTATCAGCCGCCTCGCGGATCTTCTCGGAGGGGATTCCGGCAACCACATCAGGAAGCCATTCTCCCTTGAGAGCGATGCGCAGTGCATTGAGAAGTTCATAGTCGCGGCCCTGCTCGACCTGAAGGTGCATGTCAGCCATCTTGGCAGTGTCGGTGCAGCGGGGGTCGACGACCACAAGCTTCCTGCTCATCTGTCCCTTGCCGGTGAAGAACCCGCGGGGGAAGATGGAGTACCGGGACATGTGCCGGGGGTGGGCATGTGCCGGGTTGCAGCCCCAGAAAATGACACGATCGGCACGGTTCTTGACTTCACCGAGCGTACAGGTTGGGAGACCGATATCCTGGACTGCGATAAGGGTCGTGCCGTGACAGACGGCTGCCGTGTTGTCACAGCAGGCCTTTGCGATCTCGGCGATCTCGTTACCCACGCTCTGGGCCTCGCAGTTGGTGGAGGACCAGCCGTACATCAGGGGCTTCTTGGCTTTTGCAAGGAGCTTTGCGGTATAGTCTGCGGCATCTTCGTACGAGATCTCCTTCCAGCTGCCGTCATCCTGGCGGAGCCGGGGTTTCATGACGCGATCGGAGGACTGGGAATGGAGGAACTTCTCTGTCCCGATGACACAGGCATTTGCCACTTCGAGGAGCTTCTTGCCATCATCCGATACAGTAACCTCGATATCATCACAGAGAGTCCCGCAGAACGGGCAGATTACATCGGTGATTACTTTCGTCATCCTACTTTCACCCCGCACTGTTTCTGCACGAGTTCTATTCCCAGGAGGACAGGCTCGTTCATTGCGATCTCAACCTTTGCCGGCGTTCCCTTGAACGTAGGCATGCCGGTGGAGTAGGTGTTGTCGCTCACAACGGAGTTTGCCCAGGGCCCCATCGGGATGAAGGCAACGCCCGGGTGGGGTCCCTGCGTGGCCTCGACGGCCTTGACGATGACACTACCGTAATCGGTCGTGACCTTCACGTTGGTGTTCTTCCATGCGCCGAGTTTCTTTAAGTCGGTGGAGTCCATCTCGATGATGCCGCAGGCGGTGCGGTACGAGGGCTTCTCCTTGCCGCTCTCGATTGCAACGCCCTGCTGGATGGTCCTGCCGGAGATCAGGTTAACGCTGATTGAGTTTGCCATGGTATTCCTCGCTTCAGGCCTCGGTCGGGATCTGCACTCCCTTTCCGGAGAGGCGGATCACATCGTACGGGCAGGCGTTCACGCAGACGCCGCAGCCGGCGCAAAGCTCGGCCTTGACATCGAGGTGTACAGACTTCCCGTTCTTCACGGCATAGATCTTTTCCTTGGTTGCCGGGTCCACGGTATATAGCTCGAGGGCATCAACCGGGCATGCGATGACGCAGTTGCCACAACCGGTGCATCGCTCCATGTTTACATGTACAGAAAACGCCATGCGTATCACACACACTGTCGTCGTAAAATTATGATTTCCCGGCTGGTTAGTTAAAGGTTTCCAAATGGATATTCATACAAC